>NZ_RZSU01000053.1:0-43938 GCF_003997585.1 Mesorhizobium sp. M5C.F.Cr.IN.023.01.1.1
CTCCGATGCCGTCCGACGAACTGACGAACGCGGTGGCCGAAACGCTGATGAAGGATTCGCCGCAGCGCGACCGGCTGACGCCGGACATCTATCTGGGCGAAGGACACAAGGAGCACCCGCTGAAGGATCTCGAGCAGGCATTCAAGCTGGTCACCGCCGCGGCATCCATCGAGAAGAAGATGCGCGAGGAGCATGTGGGCGATCCGCAGGTCGCCCGCGACAAGGGCATCATCAGCGCGGCGGAGTTCGAGCAGCTTGCCGAAGCCAAGGCGGCGGCGGATCGCGTGGTGGCCGTCGACGCATTCCCCATGGAAGAGGTGTCGCCGATTGCAGCGCAGCACCGACAGAAAAAGGCGGCGCGCAACAAGCGCTCCACCCGCTCGGAGGCCGCCGAATAGAGGCAGGCGGCGGCGTCGAGATCGCTTTGGCATTAACGCAGTTGGCGCGCGCAGTGCCGGATCGCCCCGGACCAGGGCAAACTATTCAACGTGCCTGAGCGCCCAGAGAAGCAGTTTTGCATAAAATGTTTCGCGCAGGCTCGCGGGAGTTGAAAGCTGCATCCTTTCAAGCGCGGCGCGCTCCTCTTGGTCGGGCCGGCCTTCGGCCAGGGACGCAAGAGCCGCGCGCGCAAGCGATCGTCCGGACGCACTAATATCCTTCAGATGCCGCAGGGCCGGAATCAGACGCTGCTCCTCCTCGGTGAATTCCGTAGCGAATGGGAACCTGGTGCACCAGCCTTCCTTGCGCAACGGGAGAAGCGCTTCCGCTATCCGCTCCGGCGTATTTCGGCGAAAGGCCGGCGGAACGGCAAAATCCTTCTCGATCTTCCCGGCGGATTTCGCCGCGTCGAGCAGTTCGTCCTGAAAAGCCGAATCGGCGATTGCAAGCATGGCGGCAATGCAGTCGCGATCGGATTTTCCGCGCAAATCGGCAACGCCGTATTCGGTCACGACCATGTCGCGCAGGTGCCGCGGCAAGGTCGTGTGGCCGTAGGACCAGACGAGGCGCGATTCGCGGCGCCCGCGCGTCCGGCGCGCCGCATTGAGCGTGATGATGGAGTGCGCGCCTTCGAGCGCGAAAGCCTGGGCGACGAAATTGTACTGCCCGCCGACGCCGGAGACGACGCGGCCGTCGTCAAGCGCGTCGGAGACGGTTGCCCCCATGAGCGTGACCATCATCGCATTGTTGACGAAACGCGCATGCGCGCGATCGGCGCGCTTTCTTTCCTCCTCGCCGTAAAGCTCATTGACGAAGGAAATGCCGCGCATCTGGAAAAGCGCACGCTCCTCTTCGGGCAGGTCACGAAGAAACGCGTAGAACTCATGGCTGCCGAGAAAGAAGCCGGAATGGAGGATGGCTCCATCGGAGGCGCGGCGCTTTAGGATGCCTTCCCGGTAAAGATCCATGAAACCGTCGACGAACATCTCGCTGGCGGCGTAGAGGCCGGTTTCGAAGCTTCCCGTCTCCCGCCCTTCGGCCTGATCGTGTGGCGACAGGCGATACAGCGTGCCGGCGAAAAGCTCGGGTTGCCGCTGCCGCAGGATCAGGCCGGCCGCCAGCGCATCGCCCAGCGAGCCGATCCCGATCTGCAGTGTTCCGCCGTCCTTCGCCAAACCTGCCGCATGGATGCCGATGGCGTGATCGGCTGCCGACACCGGTTCCCTCGGCACGACGAAGAGCGGCCGATCGCGGTCAGGTCCGTCGAGAATGAGATCGAATTCGCCGGCCGGCAGCACCGCCTCGCCGGGCATGAAGGGCAGTTGCGAGCTCACTTCGCCCACCAGCAGGACCGGCTCGCGCCTGGCCTTCAGTACCGGCAGGATATCGAGCGTGATGTCGGAATTGCAGGACAGGCTGTACTCGGCGTCCGCGCCATCGCCGCGCTTTGCGACAAGCTGAGCGATCACGTTGATGCCGCGGTCGAGCACGTAGCGGCCGGCATGCGTGTAATTGGCCGAGACATAGTTCTGCTGGGCATTGTCGACCGAGAGCCAGCGTCCCGCGACGAAGAAGAACTCGCTGACGCGGACATTTTCCGGCAGCGAGCCGTCGCGCAGCGCCTTGGCGAAGGCTAGACCCGGATAGCCCGAATATAGCCGTTCGTTCAGCGGCTCGATGAAGCGGCGTTCCATGTCGCTCGACCCGGAAGGCCTTTCCAGCGTCAGCGCGGTGAATATTTCGAGATCGATCGCCTTGTCGTCGACCGCCCGCTCGAATAGCGCATTAGCGACGAGATTGGCCTTCCCAAGTCCGAGCGGAAGCGCGAGCACGATGCGCCCGCCAAGGCGCTCGATGATTCGGTCGGCGACGCTTTCGGCCTGTTGGTGCTGGTCCGGCTTGCCCGTCACGTTTCTCCGCTTATTGCATCCCACCCGTTGTCGGGGGCAAATCGAGGCCCGTGCTGCTGTTCAAGCCGCTTCAGCGTTTCCGGAATATCCGCCACACCGCGGCTGCGCGCATAATGCATCGGCCCGCCGCGGAAGGGCGCGAAGCCGGTGGCAAAGATCATCGCGCCGTCGAGCGTCTCTTCGTCCTCGACGATACCCTCGCGCAGGCAGCGCACGCAGGTGTTGAGCATGGGCAGAATGAGGCGGTCCGACATCTCCGGGCCGGGCGCCGGCGTGTCGGACGCCTTTTTCGGCTTGCCCTTGTCATCATAGGCGTAAAGTCCCTTGCCGGCCTTTCGGCCGGTCTCGCCGCTTTCGACCTTCTTCTCCAGCCAAGCCGGAATCTCTGGGATAGGATCGTCGAGCTCATCCTTGAGCATCCGGACGACCTCCAGGCCGATGTCGAGCCCGACGCGATCGGCGAGTTCGATCGGTCCCATCGGCATGCCGAACTCCTCCGCCGCGCGGTCGATCGTCTCTTTGGACGTTCCCTCGTCGAGCATGGCGAAAGCCTCCGTCAGATACGGCGTCAGCGCCCGGTTGACGAGAAAGCCGGGCGCGCTCTTCACGGCGGCGGGCAACCGGTCTATCGCGCCGCAGAAGGCATGCGCCCTGTCGAGCGTCGCCTTACTCGCCTGGTCGTGAGCGACAACCTCGACAAGCTCCATTTTGGCAACCGGGTTGAAGAAATGCAGGCCGACCAGCCGATCGGGAGAAGCGAGGCCTTCGCGCAGCACCTCAAGCGGAATGCTCGATGTGTTTGTGGCGAGGATGGCGTCCTTCTTCATTTTCGGCGCGATCGCGTCAAACACCTTGCGTTTCACGTCCGCCTTCTCCACGACCGCCTCAATGACGAGATCCGCCTTGGCGCCGGAACCGTCGAAATCGGGCATCAGGCGGTCGAGCGCGTCGCGCCGTTCGATGCTTGAATGAAGCTTCTTGTCGTAGAATTCCGCGGCGCGGCCAATCGCCTTGGCGATGGCGTTGCGGTCGAGGTCGGCAAGCGTGACACGCAGTCCCCGCGCCGCGCACCAGGCCGCGATATCGCCGCCCATCGTGCCCGCCCCGATGACATGGACGTGCCGGATGCCGCTTTCGCCCTTGGCGGCGCCCTTCAGCTTCTCGCGCAGGAAGAAGACACGGACGAGGTTTTGCGCGGTTTCGCTGGCGAGCAGTTCGGAAAATGACGTGATTTCGGCTCTTTGCATTGCGTTGGCGTCGCTACCGTGCCCCTCCCAGAGATCGATAAGGCGGTAGGGCGCAGGATAATGCTCCTTCGGCGCGTGTTTCTCCGCCTTGGTCCGCATCTGGCGGGCGGCGAGTTGGCGTGCCGGCGAGAGGGCGAATACACCTGATTTCCAGTTGCCGCGTTCTGTCTTCATCTTGCCGGCCACGGCCGCCCGCGCAGCGTTTTCGACATGGCGCTCTTCGACAACCGCGTCGACGAGACCGAGCGTCTTGGCTTTTTTTGCGTGCACGGTCTTTCCCGTCAGCATCATCGTCATCGCCTCGACGGGATCGATCAGCGCCGGCAGCCGGAACGTTCCGCCGAGCCCGGGGTGCAGGCCAAGCCTGATCTCGGGGAAACCCAACGTCGCGTCGCCGAGGGCGATGCGGTATTTGCAGGCGAGCGCGATTTCGAGCCCGCCGCCGAGGCAATGCCCGTGGATGATCGCCACGGTCGGTACCCTAAGCGCCGCCAGCCGGTCGACGATCTCATGCGCCCGCCTCATGCGCGTCTCGACCTCGCCCGCCTCGGTCACGCCTTTGAAGTCGCGGATGTCAGCGCCGGCGATAAAGCCGCTCTTCTTGGCCGAGCGGATGACGAGGCCCTTGGCGCCCATTCCCTCGACATCGCCAAATGCGGTGTCGAGTTCGGTGAGCACGGCTTCCGACAGCGTGTTGGTGCTTTCGTCGGCCCTGTCGAGCACAAGCCAAGCAATGTCGTCCGATCCCTTGCTCAGCCGCGAGTGCGTGAAAATCTTCGGAGCGTCCTGCGGTCCCAATTCCATGTTGCGGGGAGCGAGCGCCTTCCAGACGGAGGCCTTCGTGACCGGCATCATGCGACCTCCAGGAGCATCGCGCCGCCTTGTCCGCCGCCGATGCACTCGGTGGCTATGCCGCGCTTCAACCCGAGCCGGCGCATGGCATTGACAAGATGAAGCACGAGACGGTTTCCGCTCGTGCCGACGGGGTGGCCGAGGCTGATCGCCCCTCCGTCGACATTGAGCCGGTCGCGGTCGATGCGCCCGAAGACCCGGTCTAGGCCGAGCACGTCGCGGCAATATTCCTCATCCTCCCATGCGGCGAGACAGGCGAGCACCTGAGCGGCGAAGGCTTCGTTGAGTTCCCAGAGATCGATGTCCTCGCGCGAGAGTTCTCGCCGTTTCAGGATTTCAGTCGAACACAATGTCGGGGCAAGGCCCATGATCGAGGGATCAAGCGCCGACCATCCGCTGTCGATGATGCGGGCGAGCGGCGTGAGCTTGTGCCTTCTCATCGCCTCTTCAGATGCGAGAACGGTCCAGCATGCGCCGTCGGTGATCTGGGAGGAATTGCCGGCGGTGACATTGCCGTAGGGTTTTTCGAACACCGGGTCCAATTTCGCGAGCTTGTCCATCGACGTGTCCGGCCGCACGCCGTCGTCATGGTCATAGAGCTTGCCGTCGCGGGTGACCGCAGGGTTGACCTCGCCCTCGAGAAAGCCGTTATTCTGGGCGCGGGCCAGCCTCTGATGGCTTTGCAGGGCGTAGGCGTCGGCAGCTTCGCGCGTGATGCCGAAGAGATGGCCTATCACTTCCGCCGTTTGGCCCATATTGAGTTCGGTAATCGGATCGGTGAGGCCGCGTTCGAGGCCGATCACGGGCTTCGTCATCTCCGGCCGTAAGCCCGCCAGCGCGGTCGCTTTTTCCCAAGGCGTCTTCGCCGATGCAAAGCCGCCGAACCACTCGACCGCTTGCTGGCGAAGCACCAGGGGTGCATGAGACAGCGCTTCGGCTCCGCCGGCGAGGATGAGATCGGCCTTGCCGGCTTCGATTATCCGGAAAGCGGTATCGATCGACTGCATGCCGGAGCCGCAGTTGATCTGGACCGTGAAGGCCGTCATCGCCGCGCCCATGCCGAGCCTGAGCGCCGCCACGCGCGCAGGGTTCATCTCGTCGGCGATGACATTGACGCAGCCGAGAATGACGGTGTCGAATTCGTCCGGAGAGAAAGGCTGGCGCGCGAACAGCGGCCGTCCGCACTGGACCGCCAGATCCACCGGCGTGAACGGTCCCGGCTTGTTGCGGGCCCGAAGGAAAGGCGTCCGTGCGCCATCGACCAGATAGACGGGACGGCCGGAACTCGCCTCGGTCCGACTGGCGTTTCTCGATCTGCCGGTGGTTGGTTTCCTGGCTGCAGTCGCCTTCGCCGCACGGGCCGGGCTCTTCGCCTTCGCAGCGGATTTCGGCGCCTGGGCCATCACGTTGCTCCCCATATTTCATCGGCGGGATGTCGAGCTGAATTTTCTTTCTTGGAGAACAGCGATCATGCCTCCGCAGCACAAAATCCCCTAAAATGCCCAACGTTCAAAGCTGCCGATCGGTTCCGGTTGCGTCTGCGGCTGGCGGATGAGCTTGCGGCCGAGCGGCTCGTGGAATTCACCGCAATCCGAAGCACCGGCGCTCGAAGCTCGTGCGGCTGACGCCCAAAGGTGACGCGCGTTACCGCGAGCTCAACGCCCGGCTTCTTTTGATCGCATCCACTATGGGCGTCGCTCTCAGCGAAGCGGATACCTGGCCTATCGGTGGTTTGCCGGCTTGGCCTTGAGGGTGATGTGCCGGACCACGCAACCTTCTCCAAGACCCGCCGCGGACGCTTCCGCGATGCCAATCTGCTGCGCGAATTGTTCGAGATCGTCGTGCGGCGCTGCATGGTGGAAGGCCTGGTCGGCGGTGAAGGTTTTGCGGTCGATGCCAGCATGACACTGATCGCCAACGAGGGATCGAGACGGCCAAGGAACTCAATCCCAAGGCCAAGCGAGCCGTGGCCAAGTATCTCGCCACGCTGGACGATGCCGACTTTCGGGAAAGCGCACGGCCGCTAACGGGCGCGAAGCGGCCATCCATTGTGCGGAAGTAGAGGTCGGCTTCGGGTCAGAATTGCTGGTTTTTGGGAACGTCCGCTTCCGAGCCGCCAGATAGGTCCCGCAAAGTCGCGAACGGGTCACGAAGCGCCGCTTCCGATAGCGACGCTTCGCAGGGTCTATAGTTCGACCTGTTCAGAGATCGCCAATGCGTCGTCCACTTCGATCCCGAGATAGCGGACGGTGCTCTCCAGCTTGGCGTGCCCGAGGAGAAGTGAGCGGCACGGATGTTGCCCGTCTTCTTTTAAATCTATGCAGCCTTCGTGCGTCTCATCGAGTGCGTTCCATATCGCTTCGGGTCAAACCCGATACTCAAACCCACCCGACAATCCTTCCGTACTGTCTTGTCGACAAATGCGGCTTAGCTCGCACGCGACTCGGGAAAAGGTAATCTCTCTCAGTGAGGTGGCGATGGGCGATCCAAGCACCGACGGCAGCTCGATCTCGAGCGGCTTGAGAGGAGGCTTCTGACCAACGAAGTGGCCCCTGTTCCAACAAGGCATAGTTCTCTCCCATGCCGCCCTCCGCAGCCGCAGCACTTCCAGCGAGCCAATGGATTGTAACGCGTGATTGTCGATCACCTACAACCATTCAAGCCGAGTGGTACTAGCGGGCGTTGCCACGCAAGCGGCGCACTCGCGCCAGTTCAAGACGTCCACTGCTATGCGCCGGAATGTCCGCGTTGGTCCGCCACCCGACATTCCATTCGTAGCTGGCGTCGCCCAGGGGACGACGCCAGCTGGAGTCAGTTCTTGACCGTATCTTCCAGAAAGAAGCGGCCAAGTGGGTTCTGGTCGAAGTTCTGGATGTTTTTGCGCGAAACGTTGATGTAGGGGCTATAGTAGAGATCGATCCAGTGGACGTCCTCCTTGGCCATTTTCTGGATGTCGATATACATTTGTTCACGCTTGCCCGGGTCCATCTCGACGCGGGCGGCAGCCACCAGTTCCTTTACCGTCTCGTTGTTGTAGCGGGTCATGTAGTTCATGTTTGCGTCGTGCCCGACCACAAAGGTGGTCTTCTGATCCGGGTCCAGAATGTCGTTTGTCCAATAGTTGACGCCAACATCGTAGTCACCGGCCACCAGCATGTCCCACTCCTGGCTGGGGTCGACTTTCTGGATATTGACAGTGACGCCTGCGCTTGCGAGCTGCTGTTGCAACAGCACGGCGGTCTGTTCGACGATTTCGTCACCGGCGCGAACGACATAGTTCAGGGAAAGGTCCGAGGCGCCGGCCTCTGCCAACATCTGCTTGGCCTTTTCCGGATCGTAGGGCCGCTGCAGATTGTCCGCGTAGTGGTATAGCGCGCCCTTCGGGATGAAGGAGTTGGCGACCTCGCCGAGGCCGAAGGTCACGGTATCGACGATGGCTTGCTTGTCGATGGCCATGTCGAGCGCCTGCCGCACCTCCTTCTTGCCCAGCGCGCCCTTCTCGTGATTGATGAGCAGATGGTCCTCGCGGGTCGACGGATCGGCGTGGACGACGAGGTTCGGGTCCTTTTTCAGTTCCTCGACGCGCGAAAACGGCACAAAGATGGCGGCGTCGAGCTGGCCTGCCTGCACGTTGAGCATGCGCGTGTTGTCGTCGGGCACGGAAATCCACTCGACCCCGTCGAGCTGGACGCGGTCCGCCTCCCAAAAGTTGGGGTTCTTTTCGAGGATGACGCGGTCGCCGCGCCGCCATTCCTTGAGCGTGAACGCGCCCGAGGCGATCGGGTTTTCCGCATAGGCCTCGGCGCCGAGCGCCTCCATCCCGGCTTTAGAGAGAACGGAGGCGCCGGGCATGGCAAGCGTCGACAGGAACGGCGCCGACGGCGTCTTCAGCTTAACGACAAGGGTGCGGTCGTCCGTCGCTTCGGCCTTGTCGATCACCTTATAGGAGTCGCTCCACAGCGATCCGGGATCGTCGCGGATGCGCAGCAGACTGAAGGCCGCGTCCTGCGCCGTCAGCGGCGATCCGTCCGAGAACTTGGCGTCGCGGATCTTTAGCGTATAGGTCAGCCCGTCCTCCGACACCGTCCAGCTTTCGGCGAGCCCCGGCTCCAGTTTGGCGCCACCCTTGTCGACGCGGATGAGCACGTCGTAGACGTTCGAAAAGACCCAGAAATCGATGTTCTGTGCGGTCTTGATCGGATCGAACGTGGTGGAGTCCTCGCGCCGGCCGATGGTCAGCACGCCGGCCGCCTCGGCGAGGCCGGCGCCGAGCGACGCACTGGCCATGACGGTGACCAGACCGATCTTCATCCATTTCTTCAACATGAGTGTTCCCTTTCTTGTTTACCAGTTGAATGCTGTTGACGGTTGTGCCGAGGCGCGTTCGGGCACCGAAAGCCGCGACGCAGACGGCTCGGCGCGCAGCGGCTTGTCCGGGTCGATGTCCGGAATGGCGCGGATCAATGCGGCGGTGTAGGCATGCCGCGGCTGCGCGAAGACGGCGGCGCAGGGACCTTCCTCGACGATCTCGCCGCGATACATCACCACCACGCGCTCGCACAGATAGCGCACGAGAGCGAGATCGTGGGCGATAAAGAGCAGCGTCAGTGACATTTTGCGGGTAAGCGCTCGGAACAGGTCGATGATTTGAGCCTGGATGGTGACGTCGAGCGCGGCGACGCATTCGTCGGCGATGATCAAACGTGGTTCGACGGCGAGAGCGCGGGCGATGCCCGCGCGCTGGCACTGGCCGCCGCTCATGCTGCGCGGCTTGCGGTCGACGAAATCGCGCCCGAGCCCGACAAGATCGAGCAGCACGCCGACGCGCGCGGCGCTGTTTGCCGATCTTCCATGCACTCGCAGCACCTCGGCGAGCATTTCGCCGATAGTGAGCCGCGGATTCAGCGCGTTGTAGGGATCTTGAAACACCATCGCCGCCTCGCTGCGCAGCTTGCGCAGGGCGGCGGCCCGGCTCTGCGTAAGATCGACGCCGTCGAAGGTGATGTGCCCGGAAGACGATGACGTCAGGCCAAGGATGGCGCGGGCGAGCGTACTCTTGCCGCTGCCGGATTCGCCGACGATTCCGACGGTCTCGCCGGGCATGATCGTCAGGCTCACGCCGTTGATCGCCGAAACCGTGCGACGGCGCGCGAACAGGCCGCCGCCGCTGGCGAAGCGGACGTGGAGGTCGTTGATCTCCAGCAGCGGCCTTGACCCACCACCTTCAGGCGTCGGGGCTCGCGGCGCGGCGCCTGCGGCGGCGTGCTCGTCCGGCATCGACGGGTGGCTGCGAATCAGCACCCGCGTGTAGGGATGCCGCGGCGCCGAAAGCAGCGCGCGCTTCTCGCCCTGCTCGACCAGCCTGCCCTCGCGCATCACTGCGATGCGGTCGCAGGTCTGCGCGACCACGCCGAGGTCGTGGCTGATCAGGATGATGGAGAGGCCGCGGCGGTCGCGGATGTCGAGCAGAAGCCGCAGAATCTGCGCCTGGATGGTTACGTCGAGCGCGGTGGTCGGCTCGTCGGCGAGGAGGATCTTCGGATTGCTCGACAGTGCCACGCCGATCATCGCCCGCTGGCGCATGCCGCCGGAGAATTCGTGCGGATAGCCGTCGTACTGGCGGCGGGGGTCGGGGAAGCCGACCTGCTCTAGGATGTCCACCGCCGCCGCGCGAGCCTCGCGCGGGCCAAGACCCTGGTGGTAGCGGATGCCTTCGGCGATCTGCTCGCCGACACGCATGACCGGATCGAGATGGCTGGTCGGATTCTGGAAGATCATGCCGATGGCGCCGCCGCGCACCTTCAGCATGGTTGGTTCGTCGGCGGTAACCAGGTCGCGGCCCTCGAGGAAGACGGCGCCGCCGCTGATGCTGAGCTTTGGCGACGGCAGCAGGCGCACCAGCGCACGGCAGAACAGACTTTTGCCCGAGCCGCTCTCGCCGACAAGGCCGAGGATCTCGCCGGCGGCAAGGTCGAGCGAGACACGGTCGAGAAGTGTCCGGCCGCCGGCGCCGTCATCGGCGGCGACGCTCAGATCCCGGGCGCTGAGCAGCGGCGCGCTCATCCATTCACGCTCATGAGATCGGCCAGTGCGTCGCCCATGAGGCTGAAGCCGAAGGCGAGCAGCACGATGGACAGGCCGGGAAACAAAGTGATCCACCAGGCGGTGGTGATGAAGGACTGGCCCTCGGCGACCATGATGCCCCATTCGGCAAGCGGCGGTTGCACGCCGAGTCCGAGATAGCTGATCGCCGCGCCGTTGAGCAGCACGAGCACGGCGTCGGACATAACGAAGACGAACGAGCCGGCAACGGCGTTCGGGAGCAGATGCCGGAACATGATGCGCATGCGTCCAAAGCCGAGGCTGGCGGCAGCGGCGGCATAGTCGCTGTTCTTGATGACCAGGATCTGCGCCCGGATCAGCCGCGCATAAGAGACCCAGCCGACCAGCGCCATGGCTATGTAGAAGCTGCCGAGGCCGGGTCCCAGGATGGCAATTATCGACAGCATCAGGACGAGGAAGGGAAAAGCAAGGACAACGTCGACGACACGCATGAACAGCACGTCGATGATGCCGCCGAAGAAGCCAGCGATGGTGCCGAGCGTCGTACCGATGATGAAGGGAAAGACGACGCCGATCACGGCGATCTGCAGGTCGATGCGTGCGCCCCAGATGACCCGGGAGAGAACATCGCGGCCGAAATTGTCGGTGCCGAACGGGTGGAGCAGCGACGGAGCCTGCAGGCGCACCGCGGCATCCTGGAAGATTGGGTCGGAGGGCGCGATCATCGGCGCGAACACCGCCAGCAGGACGAACAGGCCGAGCACGGCCGCACCCGCCCAGAGGGTCGCGCGGCCGCCGATCAGCCTGCGAAGCGAGAAAGGAAGCGACAGCGTCGGCAACCTCATCACAGCGTCACCCTCGGATCGACCGTTACGGTGACGATGTCGGCGGCGAAGTTCACCAGGACCGTGGCGCAGGCAAACACCATCGCCACGCCCTGCACGACCATGTAGTCCCGCGAAAAGATCGCCCGTACCAGCAACTGCCCCATGCCCGGCAGCGCGAACACGCTCTCCACCACGACGGTACCGCCGATGAGCCAGCCGATGTTGACGGCCAGCAGATTGACCGTCGGCACCACCGAATTGGGCAGCACATGCCGCCAGAACACGATGCTCTCCGGCATGCCGCGCGCCCTCGCCGCCGTGGCCACGTCGGATTCCAAGGCCTGCACCATCGCCGCCCGCAGGCTGCGGGTCAGGACCGCCGAGAGCGACAGGGCGACCGTGAGGCTGGGTAGGGCGAGATGATAGAGCTTGTCGCCCAGGCTGTCGCCGTACCCCGACACGGGAAAAATGCCTAACCGCACGCTGAACAGGATGATCAGCATCAGACCCAGCCAGAACGGGGGAAAGCCGATGCCGAGCGTGGAAACGATGCGCACCGCGTGGTCGAGCGTTCGGGCCCGATTGCGCGCGGCAATGGCCGACAGCGGCATCGCGATCAAGATCGACAGCACCACGCTTGACAGGACCAGCGCCAGGGTCGGCTCCAGCCGCGTCGCGATCAGCTTGAGCACGTCGATCTTGTAGAGGATCGACTTTCCCATCTCGCCCTGGCCGAGATTGCCGATGAAATAGAAATACTGCACCCAGAGCGGCTCATCGAGTCCGTATTGCGCGCGGATGTTGGCAATCGCGGTGGGCGTCGCGCGCGTGCCGAGGAGAACGCGGGCGGGATCCCCAGGAATCAGGCGGACAAGCACGAAGGTGATGGCACTGATGCCGAACAGCACCGGCAGGAACTGCAGGGGGCGGTAGAGGACGAATCTATAGCGATGCATGGCTGCTCGTGCCTCTTGTCGGCCAGTCGAGCAGCGGTTTCGGCTGCATCAACCGGCCCCGTGCCTCGACAGGAAGTCGATTAGGATCGGATAATACACCGCCGGGTTCTCGTAGAAAGGCATATGGCTGGCGTTCGAGATTATCCGGAGTTCGGCATCGCGAAGGGCGAGCTTGATGCGCAGCCCGCACGCCGGCGTCAGCTCGTCATGCTCCCCATGCGTGATCAGCACCGGGACGGTGATCTTCGGCAGGTCCGGTACCCGGTTCCAGTCCTTGAGGTTGCCGACATAAAGGAATTCGTTGGGCCCTTGCATCGTCATGTAGGGACCCGTGTTCCAGTCGTCGAGCGACCGGCGCACTGGTGCCGGCCATTCGGAAAGCCGGCAGACATGGCGGTAGTTGAGGATGGTCACGGCCGCCGCATATTCGGGGTGGTCAAAGGTACCCTGTGCCTCGTGCTTCTGCATCATCGCCACCGTCTCCGGCCCGAGCGCCGCGCGCAGCCGCTCCAGCTCGACGATCAGATGCGGCATGTCGGCGACGGTGTCCTCAAGGATCAGCGTATGCAGGTTCTCCTGATAGGCTAGCGCATAGTCGATGGCGAGCCAGCCGCCCCAGGAATGGCCGAGCAGGTGCACCTTGCCGAGCCCCAGCGCCTTTCGCACCGTCTCCGTCTCCTCGACATAGCGGCCGATGGTCCACAGCGCGGGATCATCGGGCCGGTCGGACGCACCGGTGCCGAGCTGGTCGAAGGCCACCACACGATAGCCCTGGTCGACCAGGCAGGAATGCGCTTCGCGCAGATAGTCGCAGGGCAGGCCTGGCCCGCCGTTCAGGCAGAACACGGTCTCGCTGCCGCTGCCGAAGCTGTAGGCGACGACCCGGTAGCCGTCGACGGTCATCTCGATGCGGTCGTCCGGCGTCATCTCGCGCCACATACCTGCCACCCCAGCTCTGCCTACCATTCGAGCACGGCTCAATTTTAGCGCAATACCGGGTCCACGAAAGCTATAAGAAGTGATAGGTTCGATGGCGTTCCGATCGCTGGGGTGGACATGCTGGACGAAATTCTGCCTTTGCGTCGGCGCTTCACAAGGCAGGAAACCTTGGACGGCCGCATCGATGAGATCTATGCGGGGGTTCGGGCGTTCGGCTTCGACGGCCTGATTTACGATTACACGCCGGTGCCTTTCGATCTCGACGGCAGCATCATGATCCCATCGCTACTGAAGCTGCGCAACATGGCCGACGACATGCACGACTACTGGTGTGCGCGCGGCTACTTCCGTATCGATCCAGTTCAGATCTTGGCGACGCGAACCACCACGCCGTTCTTCTGGAGCTACGATGCCGCAGCGGAAACTCGCATCAGGGGCTTTCTGACTGAGGAGACCGCGCCCGTCGCCCGGTACCTACGCGAGCGGGAGGTTTCGAGCGGCGTTACAGTGCCGATCCACATGCCGCGCGGCGACTATGCCACGGTGACCGCCGTGCGCTTCGGCGGCCGCGCCAAGGAGGAGAACGACACGCTGCGGCATATTGCCGATTTCAGCCTGCTGGCCCACGTCTTCCACGAGGCCGCATTCGCGTTGTTCGACGATGTCGTGCGCTCGGCCGGCGCAGCGCGGCTGACTGAGCGTGAACGCGAATGCCTGCGCTATTCGGCGCAGGGGCTGTCGGCCAAGGAAATCTCGCGCATCATCGACCGCGCGGTGCCGACCGTGGTGCTGCACCTCAACAGCGCCGCAAGGAAGCTAAATGCCAGGAACCGCACTCAGGCAGTGGTGCGGGCGGCACACTACCGGCTGCTGGAACACTGAACCCGCCCCTGACGCGACCTATAAGTTCTGATAGCTGCCGGCGGCCCTGCCGTCGCGCTAGAGTCGGGCCGGCAAGCGACGGAGGCGCAGGGTGACGGCGACAATATCGACAGAGGCCTATGCGCCGTTCGGCGCCTTTCGTACCTGGTACCGTATCACCGGTTCGCTGGACTCGCCCCGGCTGCCGCTCGTGGTGGCGCATGGCGGGCCTGGCTGCACCCATGACTATGTCGATTCCTTCAAGGAGATCGCTGCGCTCGACGGCCGTGCCGTCATCCACTACGACCAGGTCGGCAACGGCAATTCCACCCGGCTGCCGGACAACGGCCCGGAGTTCTGGACGGTGTCGCTGTTCCTCGAAGAACTCGACAATCTGCTCGACCATCTCGGCATTCGCGAGCGCTACGCGCTGCTCGGCCAGTCCTGGGGCGGCATGCTCGGCGCCGAGCATGCGGTGCGCAGGCCGCCTGGTCTCAAGGCTCTGGTGATCGCCAACTCGCCGGCCAGCATGAGGACGTGGGTAGCGGAGGCGAACCGGCTGCGCCGAAGCCTGCCGCAGGATGTGCAGGACACGCTGCAGCGGCACGAGGGGGCCGGCACGATCACCGATCCGGACTACATCGCCGCCTCGCGAGTCTTCTACGACCGGCATGTCTGCAGCGTGGTGCCGTGGCCGCCGGAGGTGGCGCGGACCTTTGCGCTGATGGATGAGGATAACACGGTCTACCGCAACATGAACGGACCGACCGAGTTCCACGTCATTGGCACACTCAAGGACTGGACCATCGAGGACCGGCTGCCGCTGATCGCGGCGCCGACCCTGCTGATCTCCGGCCGCCACGACGAGGCGACGCCGGAGGTCGTTCGTCCCTACGCCGAGCGCGTGCAGGGATGTCGCGCGGTGGTGTTCGAGAACTCGAGCCACATGCCGCATGTCGAGGAGAAGGATCTCTGTATGGCAGTGGTGTCGGGGTTCCTGTGCGAGGTTGAAGATTAGTCGTCGTCACGGACGATCGAAACCCCGCTCAGGCTGCTGGATGGGATCGCAGATGGAGTCATCCATATGATGGCTCTCTTTCAAGAGGGCCGATGAACGGACGCTTACTGGGCGGCCAGCCCGCGCGTATTTCTAGGCACGTGACTCGATGGTAGCCAGATTTCGAGCTCGAGCTAGCGAGCCATGCTGCCTCTCCGCGAATGCTGCTCACCGCCTATCATCGACCTTCGTCCTGCGGATGGGAATGGTCTGCATCGGGTGGGTGCGGAAGTTCCCACAACCACCGTCTACAGCAGGTTTTCGCCATGAGCTGTCATCGCCGCGCCAATCTCCGAACGTCGCGTTAGGGCCGAAGAACGAACCGGCAACTTCGAGGCTCGAATTATCAGAAGCGGACCTTTAGGCCGGCGCGGCATCGACGTGATCTGGCCCTAGTCGGACATTCCCTGTTCAAATGCATCTTTGTTCGAGCCGCCAATGCAGGTGATAGTGAGCCATCTCAAGATGGCTCACTAGTGTTGCTTCGCGCTTAACGAGGCTCCGTCCGCAGCACTTTCAAGGTGGCGTACATCATCAGCAAAAGCAGGATCGCGAACGGAAAGCCGGTCGCGATTGCGCCGGCCTGAAGTGCCGCAAGACCGCCACCGAGCAACAGCACGATCGCGACTAGGCCTTCGAAGATTGCCCAGAAAATGCGCTGGGCAACCGGCGCGTCAACCTTGCCGCCAGCTGTGATCGAGTCGATGACCAGCGAACCCGAGTCCGACGACGTGACGAAGAATACGATCACCAGCACGATTCCGATCAATGACGTCACAGGTGCGAGCGGCAGGTCGG
Source organism: Mesorhizobium sp. M5C.F.Cr.IN.023.01.1.1 (assembly GCF_003997585.1). NCBI lineage: Bacteria > Pseudomonadati > Pseudomonadota > Alphaproteobacteria > Hyphomicrobiales > Phyllobacteriaceae > Mesorhizobium > Mesorhizobium sp. M5C.F.Cr.IN.023.01.1.1. The sequence goes on from NZ_RZSU01000053.1 coordinate 15,949, forward strand.
CCAGCATAGCGAAGAGGGACAGCTCCGGCACATAGTCGACCACGGTCTGTTGCACGCCCGTGTAGCCTTCGGCCAAGAACTGATTCATGGCGGTGCCACCGAACGTCGTCATCCACAGGATCGACACCAGCGTCGGGATGATCAGCACGCAGACGAGGAACTCCCGCACAGTGCGCCCGCGTGACACACGCGCGATGAACATACCGACGAACGGCGACCAGGAAATCCACCACGCCCAGTAAAAGGTCGTCCAGCCGTGGACGAAGGCATCGTCACCGCGGCCGATCCAATTGGAGAGTGCTGGGAGATTCTTGACGTAGTCCACCGTGTTGGTGAAGAAGCCGGTCACGATGGCGAGCGTAGGACCCAGCACGATGACGAACAGCAGCAACAGCACCGCCAGAACCATGTTGAGTTCCGACAGTCGTTTCACGCCGGTATCCAGACCTGCAACGACCGAGCCAAGGGCGATGGCCGTGATGCCGATAATCAGGAGCACCTTCATCGTGTCGGTGTTGGGTACGCCGTACAACTCATTCAGCCCGGCTAGCGCTTGCGAAGCGCCGAAGCCGAGCGACGTGGCTAGACCGAACAGCGTCGCAAAGACTGCCATGATGTCGATCACATGGCCGGTCCAGCCGCGGATGCGCTCACCAAAGATAGGATAAAACGCGGAGCGGATAGAGAAGGGCATGCCCCTGTTGTAGGTGGCCAGCGCCAGTGAAAGAGCGACCACTGCGTAAATGGCCCAAGGGTGCAGACCCCAATGATAAATGGTCGCCGCCATTCCCATCTCACGGGCTTGCTCGGCTGCGCCTTCGACCAATACGCCGTCAACGATCGGGGGTGCGATGCCAAGCGGCGGATTGTTGAAGTGGTACATCGGCTCCAGCACGCCGAAAAACATCAACCCGATGCCCATACCTGCGGCAAAAAGCATCGAAAACCAACCGGTATAGGAGTAATCAGGCGTTGCCTCCAACCCGCCGATGCGCACTTTTCCAAGCGGCGAGACGACGACCACGAGGCAGAACAGCACGAACAGATTGGCCGCGATCATGAATAGCCAATCGAAGGTCGAGGTCAGCCATATTCGCAGGCCTTCCAGCGCTGGACCCACCGATTCCCTAAAGATCAAGGTGCCGATGACAAAGGCCACGATCGTCACGGCTGAAACGAAGAAGACCGGATTGTGAACGTCGAGTCCAAATATGCGGACGTTATCCTGCCCGGCTTCAAGCCCATGATCCATCAAACCAGTTGCGGCGAGTTCTCCTTGAATGTCAGACATAGTCCCTCCCTCTGTGCCAGCCCCACAACAGTTGAATTGCTGCAGACAACCTCCACCCTCCAGCGAAAGGTGACGCAAAAGCGACAGGACCAACTGTCTGAATGCGACCCTCTGGTCCGAGATCAAGACATGGGAGGCTGACGATGTGCAGGCAAAGTTCAGTGCTGTGGGCTGCGCCAAGAATAGCATCCGAGCGCCCCGAGGGTTGCCCCGTTTCGTATTTACAAATCAAGGGCTTGCAACCAGGCAGGGGGGGTCACCCTTCGATGCCGATTCACAAGAGGAAGTCACTGAAGCCGCGATTGGTTCGACGGATTGGCTTCTAGGAGAGTGGCGGAACGCCTGAAGGCACGACCAGCCGCCCAGGTTAATACAGCGCTGTCAGATGGTCATGCGGCGAAGCGCGGCTCCGGCAGGCCGCGCACGCCTACGTCGACCGCCAGTAGGGAGCCCGCCCAGGGCTGGCCGGCGAGCTGATCGGGTGATGAGTCCCAGATCGCCGTGGTGACATATAGCGTCGCCAGGTCAGGGCCGCCGAACATGCAGCTCGAGGGCCGCTGCACTGCAGCGCGACCACACGATCGACCGAGCCATCCGGGGCATAGCGGACCAGGCGCCATCCATCCCACTGAGCGTTCCAGAGATATCCTTGTTCGTCGATGGTCGATCCGTCCGGAGTGCCAGTAACCCGCGCGGACCCTTCGGCGAGCCGGGTCAGGATGGACCGACGGGTCGGATCGGCCAGCGCATGGAAAAGCAGCGAGAGATCGGGAACATGCTTAGCCATGATGCTAACTATCGCGCGATCTATCGGCGGCGCAAGAGAAAACTTCGTCAAGTTGCTAAGTTTTCTCTACCTAAGCTCGTCGAGCAGAGTAGGACCGCACAGGGGTTAGTGGTTCGACGTCGCTGCGGGCGAACAAAGTAGAACGGGGTCGCAAGATCATTATCAAAAGATCTGACCGTCATCGAGCTTTCCTGAAAGGCAAAGGTCGCTTGGACGTGGGTGCGAGATTGGCATTTTCCAGTGTCGCTCGCGATGCCATCCGCAGAGGTCCAACATTATTTTTCGTTCTTGAAGATCGATCTGATCATCGACAGCGGTCCGGTGAAACTCATCAAAAGCGTCTCCATTCCCGGCTGCGGCCGGTGAAGCGCCGCGCCCTGGACATATTCTCGACGGAAAAACGCCTCGAAGCGCCGGGATTGGGAACAATCTTACCTGTTTCAAGGTTGGGGATGCGCAAGGGACTGCTCTACGGAATCATGTCCAGATGAAACGCCATTTTCGGATTGTTGTGGGTGCCGCGGTCGGCCTCACATTGACACCTGCTCCGCTTCCCGCACTTTCGCGCGGCGCCCAGCCGCTCTCCGCACCCCTCATTCTGGCCCAAGCCCAGTTGCCCGAAGAGGAAGAGCTGCTCCGCAGGAAGAAGGGAAAGGGGGCCAAACGCGACGAGCAGCGGACTCCGCGGGCAGAAAGGCCGGCGCAGCGCGAGCGGGCCGAGCGGCCTGCGGCGCGGGAGCGCGAAGCCGTCAAACGGCGGGCCGCCGAACCCGAGGCCGCGATCACCGAGGAACGCCTGAAGAGGCGCAAGGACCGCGAAGCCGTCAAACGGCGGGCCGCCGAACCCGAGCCCGCAATCACCGAGGAACGCCAGAAGCGGCGCAAGAACCGCGAAGCCGTCAGACGGCGGGCCGCCGAACCCGAGCCCGCAATCACCGAGGAACGCCAGAAGCGGCGCAAGGACCGCGAAGCCGTCAAACGGCGGGCCGCCGAACCCGAGCCCGCGATCACCGAGGAACGCCAAAAGAGGCGCAAGGAGCGCGAGGCCGCCAGACAGCGTGCCGCCGAACCCGAGCCCGCGATCACCGAGGAACGCCAAAAGAGGCGCAAGGAGCGCGAAGCCGTCAAACGGCGTGCCGCCGAACCCGAGCCCGCGATTACCGAGGAGCGCGTGAAGCGGCGCAAGGAGCGCGAGGCCGCCAGACAGCGTGCCGCCGAACCCGAGCCCGCGATCACCGAGGAACGCCTGAAGCGGCGCAAGGAGCGCGAAGCGGCGATGCGTCGTCCCGAGAACGCCGCCAGGCTCTTCGACAGCGCCAAGGAAAAGCCGGTGAGGCGCAAGCCGGGCGGCGCCGGGTCGGACCAGCCCGCTGCTCGGGCCAGGGCCGAGCGGCTGCCCGAAAGCGACGCCGCGGCGCAGGCGCGAGCCTCGACAGATCCAGTGCAAATCGGCTCCGTCATTTCCGAGGAAGGCCGCCGCATCGAACGCCCGCGCAGGGAGCGTCCCGAGGTTCCGGAGGGCGCGGAACTTGTGCGCGAGGTCAACAATCGCTTCATCTTCCGGACCAACAATACCTATTTCATCGAGCGGCCCCGCGAGGAGCGCTTCATCATCGACGCGCGCGAGGTCTACTACGAGGAACTGCCGCGCAGCCGGCAGCGCGAGGTTGTGGTCCGTCCCGACGGGACGCGGATCGTCACGATCCGCAACCGCTGGGGAGACGTCGTCCGCCGCGTGAAGATCCTGCCCGACGATCGCGAGATCGTCCTCGTCTATGTCGAAGACGACTATTACGACGAGGTGCTGGAATGGCGCGATCCCGGCCTCGACTTGCCGCCGCTCGACCTCGACATTCCGGTTCGCGACTACATACTGGACGCGGAATGGGTTGAGGACCCCGAGGACTACTACACGTTCCTCGACCAGCCGCCGGTCGAGCAGGTGGAGCGCACCTACTCGCTTGACGAGGTCCGGCGTTCGGCGCGCATCCGCGACAAGGTCAGGCGCATCGATCTCGACATCATCAATTTCGAGTTCGGCTCGGCCCAGATCCCGGAGAGCGAGATCGGCAAGCTCGAAGGTGTCGCCGGGGCCATGCAGCGCCTGCTCAAGGAGAACCCGGGCGAGACCTTCCTGATCGAGGGCCACACCGATGCGGTCGGGGCGGAGGTGGCGAACCTGGCGCTGTCGGACCAGCGGGCCGAGGCGGTGGCGACCGCGCTGACCAACGTCTTCGACATCGCGCCCGAGAACATGGAGACGCAGGGCTATGGCGAGCAGTACCTGAAGGTTGAAACCCAGGGGCCCGAGCGCGAGAACCGGCGCGTCGCGATCCGCCGCATCACGCCGCTGGTCGCACCCGTGGCGAGCTCCGAATAGGCTCCCACCCTTGTTTTGAGCGTGCCGGGAAGCTAGCGCTAGACTAGCGCTCACCATTGCAACGTCGAGCGGGCCAAATAGACGACACGCATCTAGTCCGGTCACCGGATTAATTGACGCCGAGGAAATGGGCGGCGCTCGGGCGTGTTAGAGCTGGCGAAGACCTTGCCGGGCGGGCCGATCTCGTGGATGCGGCCTTCATGTATGAAGACGGCGCGGCTGGCAAGACGCATTGGGTGACCATCAAGATCGTTATGCCGTCGGCGGAGCACCTCGGCAACCAATTCGGGGTCAAGTGCGGAGGTAATCTGGCTAGCAGTGCAGAACTTCACGACTGGAAAGGGATCATGGTTTGGATCTTGAGCCGATTTCCAAGCAAGGCTGGGGCGACAAGATAAAGGACCACAGCGATCATCACGACGCCAGAGAACCCTACATGCATTGCAAGCAGGGTGGCGAGAATCGCACTCAGCACGGACGCACAGCCGTTGATTCCCCACGCCCAGGGAATGAATGTCTCCGAACGCGCGCCGACATGCTCGAGGCCGAGTGGAAACGGCATGCCCATAAAAAGAGCGAGCGGCGCTATGAGAAGAAGCGCGATCGCGATCTTAGCGGCGTCCGGGAACGCCAGCAGCCTTTCGAATACTGGGGGCAGCGCGAGAAGGTAGGTGGCAGCCAGGACCGCGATAACCCCGACAGCGAGGGCGATGCCGCGCACCGCCGACCCGCGCCCAACCACCGCGGCCCAGCGTGCGGCAACGGCGCTACCGAGACCGGCGAATGCGAGGAAGCCCGCAAGAACGACTGCGACAGCGTAGAACGGATGACCGAGGAACAGCACAAAGCGCTGGATGAAGGCGATTTCGATGAAGAGGAAGGCTAGCCCCAAGGCAAGGAAGTAGAGCCCGAAGCGCAGCCGGTGCAAAGCTTTCCCGAGCGCGTCTCTGCGAATCCATAGCGGCAGGAGGATCAGGACGGCGCTGAGGATGGCAGCCTGGACCAGAGTCGTCACGAGGATCAGGTAGCTCCAGTCGAGCATCGCTGCCCCGCCCTGGGTGCGAAGGGCCAGGAGTTCGGGCAGGGCGCGCCAGCGGAAGAAGTCGAAGAAATAGGGCCGATTGTCGGTGGCCGGTGCGATGGCAAACTTGTAGCGCTCGATGAAGTCGGCGCGCTCAGGGCTGAGGAGCGCGAGGGCTCCCTCGTAGAGATATTCCTGATCAAGCTGGTTGAAGTGGTTCACATCGCTCGCGGAGATGCCTGGCACCCAAGAGATGTCGAAGAAGTTCTCGGCCGCGAAGCTGCGAATGACCGCAATGTCTTCGCCTTTGAACGGCGACTTGGCGACGAGCAAAGTTGCAGTGTTCCAGCTCCTGATCAGCGCCAGGTGCCGGTCCGGCTCGGCCACGCCTTCCGCCTCGAGCGCTGCTATGGCGATGGCGAACAGCTTAAGGCTATCACGCGGCGGCACTCGCAGCCATCGTGTGATAGCGACGACACCATCTGGTCCGAGAATCGCGAGGTAATCCCGCATTGCCTCAACGGTATAGGTGTAATTTTCATGCAAGCTCTGCACGCCGGCCGCGGCCGCGCTGAAGGAATCGAGGAGCGGCATCTGGATCAGGTCGTAGCGCTCGCCAGCAGTCGCAGCGAAGGCGCGCGCCTCGGCCAAATGCAAGCGCAGGTTTGGTCGGCTGAAGATACCGCCAGCGAAGTCGGCGAAGCGATTCCGAGCCAGGTCGATCATTTGCGGGTTGACCTCTACCGCATCCACGGTATCGGCCCCGGCGCGCAGCGCCAGCAGCACCTGCTCGCCGCCCCCAGCGCCGAGGATTAGCACCCGCGGCCGCTCGAGGATGCGGTACGGCAGCGCCGCCGTTGTCCGGTCGAGATAGGCGACCTTCGCTGGATCGCCTCCATAGGCGGTGATCGCCGCAATACTGTCGCCATCGGTGAAGACGGCGAGTTGCGCAGGCGGCTCTTGGGTATTGGCAAGGCTGAGGCCAGGCGCATAACGGAAGGGGATGGTCGGACTCTCGACAACCGTCAGCAACCCGAGCGGGCTCGACCGCTCCTCGATCACCCGCGCGTTCGGAACCTCCAGGGCTATGCGGAGGCCCTTATACTGCGACATATGCGGCTCGGGGGCCACCCAGGACGGCGGTAGCGATACTGCAACGAACGCCGCTGCCAACCCAAGGCCGCCCGCTGCGAGCCACCGATGGCGGACCATGCCGAACGCGGCAAAGGCAGCCGCCGCGAATGCCAGTGCTGCAACGAAACGCAGCGCCGTAGATGGAAAGACCAGGAACAGGAGCCCGACGGTACCCAGCGCCCCGATCCCTGCGCCGACCAAGTCGAAGGCGTAGACGCGTCCGATCTGTCCGGGATGGCGGCAGAAAGCAAGGCCGACGCAGGTCGCGCCAAAGAAGAACGGCAGGATCAGAAGCGCATAGTTGGCCGCGAGCCAACCGAGCTGTCGCGGATCCCAGATGATCTCGAGCGCGTTGAACGGCAGACGTTCGGCGATGGCGAAGCTGGCGACCGCGGTCATGCCGAACAGCGCCGCCGACGCCGCGAAAGCAGCCGGGTAGCGCTCCACTAGCCAGCGCTGGGCAAGCGCAATGAACGTACCGCTCGCGCCGAAGCCCAAGAGCGCGATGCTGATGATCATGTAGGCAAAATGGTGCCATTGAACGATCGAAAACAATCGCATCAGCAGCAGTTCATAACCGAGAACCGCTGCCGAAATGAGACCGACTGCTAGCATGCGGCCCGCTCTCACCGGGAGGGACCTCCCCGCAGCGGAACGAAGCTCACCGGCAGCAGCTGCCGGGTCGTGATGCCTCCGTCTCGTCGCTTCTCGACGAGCATGAGAAACTGGGTGGCAAAGGGGCCTCCCACGGGGATGACCATCCGACCTCCTTCAGCGAGCTGCTCGACAAGCGGCGGCGGAATATGGCTGGCAGCCGCGGTCACGACGATACCGTCGAAGGGCGCGTGCTCAGGCCAGCCGTAGTATCCGTCGTCCACCTTTACCTCGACGTTGTCGAAGCGGGGCACCGCAAGTCGTGCCGCTGCCCTCTTGCCCAGCTCCGGGATAATCTCGATCGAGTAAACCTTGGCGGCGAGGGGCGACAGGACGGCTGCCTGATAGCCCGAGCCGGTGCCGATCTCGAGGACGGTGTCGCCAGGCCGGACATTGATCAGGTCGGTCATAAGCGCGACGATAAAGGGCTGCGAGATCGTCTGACCGTGCCCGATCGGCAGGGGCCGGTCATGATATGCCGCGCCGCGCTGCGCCTCGGGTACGAAACGCTCGCGCGGCAGTGTGCCCATCGTCTTGAGCACCGCCGGATCGATGCTGTGTGCCCCGGAGCGGGCGTGTCCCTTTATCGTCTCGATCATGGCCGCACGCTCGGCTGCGCGGTCCTGAGTGGACGCGGATGTCGAAACGAAGGCGGCAGCACTCGCGACAAACGCGGCCAGCAACGCTCGGCACTGGGCTAGAGCACTCATGAACCTCTCCTGGCCCACGGCGTTGAGAACAAAGGCGGCGGCCTTTTGAAGCAAACGCTGCTCTGATCTCACACCAAACATGTCGCGGCACCAGGTCCGGATCAACCCCGTTGGAGGTTGGTGGTGCGTCAGAAGGCGTCTTCCGCCTCAGGCGGCGACCGCAAATGGGACGGCAAGCAGCCTGACCGCATTACGCATCCTTCACGGATACCAAGGACCTCGCGGTTACCTGCCTGCAAGTCCGCTATCCCACTTATTGCAGCCTCGCTTCACCAGGTTTGATTCCAGGACCGGTCGGTCGCCGGGGCGTGACTGCGAAATGGTACACAGCTCGTGACACACTAAACTACTGAAATTGTTGAGTGAGAAAGCTGTGAACTAAATCCGGTCAGTTGACAGGTTCGGAGAATAACCGCCCAAAGAGAGCGGCGAGGCCATTGTGCCCAAGGCGGTAAGTTCACAGCTTTGCGCGTGGGCATTCTTGCGGCTGCGCTGAGGTCGGAGAACGTTTTGCGCGGTGGCGCTGGCGGAGGGGAGGGAACTCCAATCCAAAATTCTCCGTGCGCCGGCAAAACCGGCGGGCGGTAGCACTTCCACTCGGTGCGCCAGCACACCGCATCGCCGACACCATCGCTCTTGGAGCGAATTTCTTCATCCCCCTGCCAGCCGTGGCGCGCGGATCATTTCGGCTTCGCCGGAGAGCGTGGCGACCCACGCCGTCAGCTAACCACTTCTCGCGACGCGATAGAGGGGCAAAGAAAGCTTTGCGACAGAGCCCGTTTGGGTCCCAAGCGACACACACACCGTGGCCAGCAACGGTAAGACCGTGATACCATTGCACAAGTTGCGTCGCCGCCGGCAGACTGCCGTTCCCGCGAAGCCGGACAAGCGCAAGTGCTCAGTGTCGTAAGTCTCAACCCGTTGAACAAGTAGCTGCGGATTATGGAACTTGTCTTCGCCCTTGGCCTGATCGCCTTCAAGGTCGCGTTGCTGATTGCGATCCTGCTGCTGCTGCCCTTGCCGCTGACGTGGCTCGAACGCAAGATCGCCGGGCACATCCAGCAGCGGATGGGGCCGATGCGCGTGGGGTGGCACGGGCTGCTGCAGCCGGTGGCGGACGGCATCAAGCTCTTGACCAAAGAGGACCACATCCCGGCCGAAGCCGACCGCTTCCTGTTCAAACTGGCGCCGATCCTGGCGCTCGCCCCGCCTTTCGTGGTGTTCGTCGCGATCCCCTTCGGCGAAAGCGTCTCGGTCCTCGGCGCCGAGATCACGCTCTACGTCTCCAACATGAACGTGGCGCTCCTTTTCGTCTTCGCGGTGATCGGGATCGAGGTCTATGGCGTCATCTTCGGCGGCTGGGCCGCGAACAGCAAATACGCGGTCCTGGGCAGCCTCAGGACTTGCGCGCAGATGATCAGCTACGAGATCCCGATGGGGTTCGCGGTCATCGGCGTGGTAATGCTGGCGCAATCCATGAGCCTGCTCGAGATCGTGCGGGCGCAGGCCGATGTCTGGAACATCGTCTACCAACCGGTCGGGTTTTTCGTATTCTTCGTCGCCGGGCTGGCCGAAGCGCAGCGCATTCCATTCGACCTGGCGGAGGCGGAAGGCGATCTGGGGGCCGGGTTCCATACCGAATACAGCGGCATCCGCTTTGCGTTCTTCATGGTCAGCGAATACGCCGTCATGCTGCTGGTGTCGGTCCTGTCGGTCATCCTGTTCTTCGGCGGCTGGAACGGCGTGCTGATTCCGTTGCCGCCGCTCCTCTGGTTCGCGCTCAAGGTCGCGTTCTTTCTCTATGTGTTTATGTGGTTCCGCTTCACCTTCCCGCGCTATCGATACGACCAACTGATGGCGATCGGGTGGAAAGTCTTGCTTCCGCTGTCACTGGCGAACATAATAGTAACAGGTGTTGCTTTCCTTTGAGGGCCACTCCAAGCGAGGCGGCGATGTCGCGCGCACTGCACATAAGTGGAACATGGATCGGCTGGGCATTCTTCGCCGATCTAGCGGGCGCCTTGGCGCTGACCTTCGGCTACATGTTCTCCAGATCCGTGACCATGCAGTATCCTGACAAGGAAAAATGGTTGCCCTATTCGCGTTACCGCGGGCATCACTTCCTGACGCGCGACGAAGAGGGCGAGATCAAGTGCGTGGCCTGCGAGCTCTGCGCGCGGATTTGTCCCTGCGACTGTATCGAAGTCATTCCCTACGAGGACGAGAAGGGCAACCGGCATCCAGCAAAATTCGAGATCGACATGGCCCGCTGCCTGTTCTGCGGGCTGTGCGAGGACGCCTGCCCGGCCGACGCGATCGCGCTTGGCCAAGAGTTCGAATTCTCGAGTTTTTCCTCGCGTGACCTGGTGGTCGGACGTGACGATCTGCTCGGCAAACCGGGCAAGGCGACGACCGGCGGCGGTGTGGTCGCGGCGCGCCTGAACACCGAACAGGACGTCCTGGTCGAGACGAGTGAGCCGCAGGGATACAACTGGTGGCGGAATATCCGCCGAACGTGAACGCGCGGTAGCCGTCAAGCCGGAGCACAGGAGGCTCAGATGCTTGTCTGCCAAATCTTGAAGACCAAATCTCCCGAGCTCATCTCGGTCACACCAGATCAGACGGTCGTAGAAGTCCTGCGGCTGTTTCGGGACAACAACATCGGATTCGTGGTCGTCAGCCGTTCGCCCGGGGAATGCCTGGGCACGCTGTCGGAGCGGGACTGCTGCTATGCGGTGGCAGAATACGGAATCGAGGCGCCCACAATGCGGGTCGCCGACATCATGAACCGCAGTGTGGTGACCTGTTCGACACAGGATTTGCTGCCCTTTGTGATGTCGCTCATGACCGACCGACGCACGCGCCATGTGTTGGTCATGGACGGCGACGCTTCTGTCGGCGTGGTGAGCATCGGCGACGTGGTCAAGCACCGGCTCGACGAATTGCTCCGTACCGAGCAAGCATTGAGCGATTACATTGCCGGGACCCCTTATCACTGAGGATACAAACCCGGGGGAGCCGATTAGGGTGAACTGCCCGGAAGCTCGGCAATGCCTCGGCCGCGACTTTCAGGGCGCGCCTCGACTCCGGTGGCGAAGGCAGCGTGCGCCTTTTGAACCTCCACCGGACAAGGGTATTCCCCCCGCCGCATAAGGCTGTTGAGACGCAGGTCTCTATAGTTTTCCGGCACGAACACGAGCCCCCCGGGAAAATGCCTATTGACCTTGAGCTGCGCCCTCAGTTCCCCCTGGGTGGATCGTACGATCACCTGATCGCGATCCGAAAGGCCAAGCTGCGCGGCGTCCCACGCGCTCATCTCAACATATGGGTCATCCGCCACCGTATTTAGGATCTCCGAGCGTTCGGAAAGATATCCATTGTGGAACAGGCAGTTGCCGGTGACCAACATGAGCCGGTCGGCCGCATTCGGGTTAGGCGGAGGGGCGAAGAACTCGCCAGCCGGCGGCGTCGGGTCCGCCGTTGTGAATGCTCCGTCGGCGCCAAGCCCGTCCTGCGTCAGCCCTCGGTAGGCCGGAACCAGCCGGGCAATCTCGCGGAAGATTTCGCCTTGCATCGACGGTTGCATTGCCTGGTTGCGGAGCGCTGCTACGAAGTCAAAGATCGCCAGATTGCCCCGCGCCTCGAAGGCGGGTTCGCGGAACTTGCGGACCGCCTGGATCCGGCCCTCGTTGTTGGTGAAGGTGCCGGATTCCTCTCCATAACCCGCCGCAGGCAGGACGACATCGGCCAGACCGACGGTATCGGTGAGGAAGGTGTCCTGCACGATCAGAAGATCGGTGGCATCAAGCGCCCGCTTCACGAATCCCCGGTCGGGATAGGCCATCAGGGGGTCGCTTCCGGCGATATAAAGCGCGCCTACCCGCCCCTCGTTACAAAGCGCCAGCATGGCGTCGAGATCCGCGCCCGGCTCAGGTGGAATTTCGGCGCCCCACGCCCGTATGAGAACTGTGCGCGCCGCATCATCATTGACCGGGCGCAGCCCCGGCAGCGCCGCCGACAGAACCCCCATGTCCCAGGCGCCCAACTGGTTGGCACGGTCGAAGAGGAACTGCATCGCCGGGTCCTTGCCGAGTATGCGGAGAAGCTGCAACAGGTTTCTGAGTTGCTGCAACGTCGCGCGCGCTTCGGGTGATCTCAGGAGATCGGCGCTGACAAGAACGGTGACGCCGCGGCCTTCCAGCAGCGCGGCGACCAGACGGTCCGGCCCGTTACTCTCTGCGGTCCCTTCCGGCCCACCGCTTGTCGCGCCCCTGTCGGCAAAAACGTCACGCGGCAAGGCCTGACCAGCCGCCGCCACCAGCCCGGCCACTACCGCGGCAAGGCTCGCTGCCTCACCGCCCGGCCGAACGCGAACGACCACCCGGGCATCGGCGTCCAGACGGGATGGCCGCGCCGAGAGCATGAGCAACCCGGTCTGCCGCCGCCGGGCGCTGTCTCGCAGCAGGTATTCAGTGACTGGGTTCTCGTCGGTCACGTTGCCACCGACGACAAGCACGCAGTCGTTGCCGATCACCTCCTCCAGCGGCGCGCGGGTGTAGAAGCCCGCCACCAACGGGCCGAGCGTCTCGAACGGCGTGGACCAGCGCGACGAGCAGTCGATGTTGTTGGTCCGGAATACCGTCCGCATCAACTTCTGGAACTGGTACAGCACCTCGTTGGGCAGGCGCGGCGAGGCCAGCCCGCCCGCAGCCTTGCTCTCGACGGCCGACAGGCGCCGGCGCAGGTAGTCCCCGGCTTCGTCCCAGGAAACCGGAACCAGTGCGCCGTCACGACGGATCATCGGCCGCTTGATCCGGTCCCGGCTCCCGACGAAGTCGAGGCCGAAGCGCCCCCGAACGCAGAGCGTTTCGCGGTTGACGCCATGCTCCCACTTCGAACGGACCCGCATGAACTCGCCCTTGCGCGCGCCGACGGTGAGCTGGCAGCCGGTGCCGCAGTGCGGGCAGACCGTGTCGGTCTCGACCAGATCCCAGGGCCGTGCCTTGTAGCGATAGGGGAAGCTCATCAGTGCGCCGACCGGGCAGACCTCGACGCAATTGCCGCACTGGTCGCAACTCGCGAGACTGCCCTCGAAGCCGGTGACGGCGGTGTCCATGCCTTTTTCGATGGTGCCCAAGGCGACCGCGCCGACCACGTCCTCGCACATCCGGACGCAGCGCTGGCACTGGATGCAGCGGTTGACGTTCATGATGATGACCGGGCTGAGACGGATGTCCTCGGAGTGGAACACACGTTTGGCATCGCGGAACCGGCTTTCCCGGGGCCCGTATGCCATCACCATGTCCTGAAGCTCGCACTCGCCGCCCTTGTCGCAGATCGGGCAGTCGAGGGGGTGGTTGGCGAGCAACATGTCGAGCATGGAAGAGCGCGTTTCGTCGATCAGCGGCGTGTTCGTCCGCACTACCATGCCGTCGGTGACCGCGGCGGCGCAGGAAGGCTGCAGCCGCCGCTGCCCTTCGATCTCTACCAGGCACATGCGGCAGGAGGCCAGCGCCGGCAGCCGCTTCAGATAGCAGAAGGTCGGGATTTCGATGCCCAAACGCTCGGCGGCCTGCAGCACCGTAGAGCCTGCCTCCACTTCCAGCGTTTGTTCATCGATCGTGACGCTAACCATGACTTCTTGCGGCCTTCTCCCTGCGCGCTCCTTAGTGAAACGAGCACCTCCGCTCCTCGATATGGGCGACGAATTCATGCTCGAAATGCGCCAGTGCCGCCCGCAGCCCCATAGCCGCGCCGTCGCCAAGAGCGCAGAACGTGTTGCCGAAAATGCCCTTGCAGAGCGCCTCCAGCTGTTCCAAATCGTCCGGCGCGCCCTGTCCCGCCTCGACCCGGCGCAGCACTTTCACCACCCAGTTCAGCCCTTCGCGGCAAGGCGTGCATTTGCCGCAGGACTCGTGATGGAAGAACTCGATGATCCGGGTGGCGACCTTGACCATGCAGGTCGAGTCGTCGATCACGATCACCCCTGCCGAGCCAAGCATCGAGCCGGCCGCAGCCAGCGAGTCGAAGTCCATCCCGACATCCAGCCCGCGCTCCGGGATCAGCGGCGCCGAGACCCCGCCGGGGATCACCGCCTTGATCCTGCGCCCCGGTGGCGGCCCGCCGGCGCGGTCCTCGACCAGTTCACGCAGCGATATGCCCATCGGCAGTTCGTAAAGGCCCGGTTGCCGCACCTGCCCGCTAAGGCAATAAAGCTTCGGACCGGGGCTCTTGTCGGGGCCGATGCCACGAAACCAGTCCGGCCCCCGCGCCACGATATGCGGCACGCAGACCAGCGTCTCGACATTGTTGATCACGGTCGGGCTGGCGTAGAGCCCCGCGACCGCCGGAAATGGCGGTTTCAGACGGGGCTGCGCCCGCTTGCCTTCGAGCGAGTCGAGCATCGCGGTCTCCTCGCCGCAGATATAGGCGCCGGCGCCGCAATGGATGTGCATGACGAAATTAAAATCCGAGCCCAGAATCCGCTTTCCCAGATAGCCCTTCGCATGGGCCTCGGCGATCGCCTGCTCCAGCCGCCGGATCGCCAGCACGTACTCCCCGCGGATGTAGAGATAGGCGGTGTCCGCCCCGATCGCGTAAGCGCTGATCGCCATGCCCTCGATCAGCTGGTGCGGATCACGCTCCATGATGATCCGGTCCTTGAAGGTGCCCGGCTCGCCCTCATCGGCGTTGCAGCACAGGTATTTCGGCTTGTCGGCCCGTTTCGGCACGAAGCTCCATTTCAACCCGGTCGGGAATCCGGCTCCGCCGCGACCGCGCAGGTTCGATTGCTTGACGAGGTCGATGATCTCGTCGGGCGTGTACTGGCGCAGCGCCTTCGCCAGCGCCTGGTAGCCGCCGCCGGCCTCATAGCTCGAAAGCAGATGGCCATCCGGCACGTCCATGTTTCTGAGAAGGACCGGTTCAAACATGGCGGCTACTCTCCCGGCGGTTCTGCGGCGGCGAGTTCGGCGCCGGTCGCTTGCCCCGCCGCGCGCAGCCTGTCCACGAGCGCGTCGATCCGCGCGATGTCGAGGTCGCCGTGATAGTCGTCGCCAACCTGCATCACCGGGGCCATCTCGCAAGCGCCGAGGCATTCGACGGTCGAAAGCGTGAACAGCCCGTCCGGGGTCGTGCCGCCCTTTTCGATCCCCAGCACCGTCTCCAGATGCCTCAGCAGGTCGTCGGATCGGCGCAGCATGCAGGAGAGGTTGTCGCAGAGTTGCAGGTGGAACAGACCTACCGGCTCGGTATGGAAGAGGGTGTAGAAGGTCGCCAATTCGTAGACCCAGACCCGCTCGACACCGAGGATGTCGGCGACCTCTTCCAACACCGGGCCGGGCAGATGGCCATGTTCCTTTTGCGCGATCAGAAGCGCGGGCATGATCGCCGAGCGCTGGTCGGGATACCGCGCCGCCGCCGCCTCGATCTGTTCGCGCATGTTCATCGCGTCCAAAATCCCCTGCTACTTGTCCACCTCGGCCATCACTGGGTCGAGGCTGCCGAGCACGGCGATCATGTCCGCCAGGTAGCGCGCATTGCTGACCCCGAACAGTCCCTGAAGGTTGACGAACGACGGTGCCCGCACCTTCATACGGAACGGCTTTTCCGACCCATCGCTGATGATATAAAACCCGAGCTCGCCCTTTGGCGCCTCGATCGCCGAATAGACCTCGCCCCTCGGCACCTTGAAGCCATAGGCCGATAGGTCGAAATGCTGGATCAGCGCCTCCATCGAGCAGTGCACTTTGTCCTTGTTCACCGGGAAAGCGATTGTCGGCATATCGATCTGGAACGGCCCCTCGGGCATCTGGTCGAGGCATTGTTCGATGATCCGGACGCTCTCGCGCATCTCCTCGACCCGGCATCGCCAGCGCGCGTAGCAATCGCCCTCGTCGCGGGTGATGACGTTGAAGTCGAGCCGGTCGTAAATCTCGTAAGGCTCGTCGCGGCGGATGTCCCAGTCGACGCCTGAAGCGCGCAGGTTCGGGCCGCTCAGGCCGAGATCGATACCGTCCTCGCCCGAGATCACGCCGATCCCCTGCGTGCGCTTCAGGAACACCCGGTTGTTCTCGACCAGCCGTTCATAGTCGCGGATCCGATTCGGGAAGATGTCGCAGAACTCCCTGATCTTGGGGAAGAACCCGTCGGGCAGGTCCTCGCGCACACCGCCGACCCGGCAGAAGGAGGTGTGCATCCGCGCCCCGCTGATCATCTCCAACAGGTCCATGATCATTTCACGCTCGCGCATGGCGTAAACCAACGCGGTCATGGCGCCCAGGTCCATCGGCAGCGCGCCGGTGATCAGGAGATGACCAGAGACCCGCGCCAGTTCGGCCATCAGCACGCGGATATATTGCGCCCGGATCGGCGCTTCGATGCCCAGGAGCTTCTCCACGGCCAGCGCGAAAGCGAGGTTGTTCGAGGGCGGGCAGAGGTAGTCGAGCCGGTCGGTCAGCGGAAAAATCTGGGTGTAGGTGAAGCTCTCGGCCAGTTTTTCGGTGCCGCGGTGGAGGTAGCCGATATGCGGGTCCAAGCGCGCGACATATTCGCCCTCCAACTCAAGGACGAGCCGCAGCACCCCATGCGTGCTGGGATGCTGCGGTCCGAGGTTGAGAAGTACTTCCCTGGTGTCGGGCGCTTCGCCTTCCAGCCTGCTCAGTTGCGTGACTTCGGTCATCTCAGCTTCCTGTCGTGGAATGATCTCCCTTACGGTATGTTCCTGGTGGCAAGGTCAGGCTTCGTCGGCGGAGGGCCTTCGGCACCAAACGGGTTCAGCTTGTCCTTGTAACCGCGTAGCGGAAAGTCCTTGCGCTGCGGGAAGCCCTCGAATTCTTCCCACATGTAGATCCGGCGCAGGTCCGGATGGCCCTCGAACCTGATCCCGTACATGTCCCAGGCTTCACGCTCATGCCAGTTGGCAGTACGCCAGACTCCCGTCACTGACGGAACCCGCGGCGGATCGCCGAGACGGCACTTGATCCGAACGCGCCATTTGTTCGGCAGCGAATAGAGGTGGTACACCGCCTCGTAGCGCGGCGCCTCGGGGTGATGATCGACCCCGCAAATGTCGGACAGGAAGTTGAACCGCAGCGCCGGGTGTTCCTTCAGAAACCGGCAAAGCTCGACGATCAATTCAGGCGGAGCGGCAAAGGCGTGCACGCCATGCGCGAAGCCAAGATCTTCGATTGCCGCCCCGAAACGCTCCGCTATCGGGGCGCGGTTGAGGGGCGTCTTCGCGCTCATGGCGCCGCGACCCGGTCCAGAGGCGTCCCGGCCAGCGCCCGGGATTTTTTGATCTTCTCCTGAAGCAGAAGGATGCCATGCATCAGCGCCTCGGGCCGCGGCGGGCAGCCGGGCACATGCACGTCCACTGGCACGAAAGTCTCCGCCCCCTGCACCACGGCGTAGGTGTTGTAGACCCCGCCCGAGATCGCGCAGGTCCCCATCGCGATGACCCAGCGCGGCTCCGGCATCTGGTCATAGAGCCGACGCACGACTGGCGCGAATTTCCGCGTCACGGTGCCGGCGATGATCATCACGTCGGACTGGCGCGGCGAAGGCCGGAACACCACGCCGAACCGGTCGAGATCGTAGCGCGCACAACCCGCCGAGATCATCTCGATGGCGCAGCAGGCGATGCCGAAGGTCTCGGGCCAAAGCGCCGACCTTCGGCTCCAGCTGATCACGCTGTCGGCCGTGGTGAACAGCACGCTGTCGCGGATCGCGTTGTTTACTCCTCCCATTCTAACGCCCCCTTCAGCCAGGCGTAGGCGAAGCCCACAAGAAGCAGCAACATGAAGACAAACATCTCGACATAGCCGACCAGTCCGATCTCTTTCAGGACGACAGCCCAGGGAAAGAGGAACATCGCCTCGACATCGAAGACGACCAGCAGGATCGCGAGGATGAAGAACTGCACCCTGAAGCGGCCCCCGGCGGCCTCGCCCGCCGGGTCCATGCCGCATTCATAGGGCATGTTCTTCGCCGGATAGGGATTGGATGGGCGCAGTAGCGAGGAGACAAAGAGCGTCGCCATTGCCACCAGAACAATTCCGGCGACCATGAAAAGAACCGGCAGGAAATCCATTCCAGTCATGTCGCGCTACCCCGGTCACCTACCGAGGGCTTTGCTCAGGCCGCGACCGGCCACCTTCGGGCCGGTGATGCGGACCCCCGGGAAGCGACTTGGCGTTCCTTTCTTGCTCTGCCAGAGTATAAGGTCGGCCGCATCATTGCAAATCCAATCGATCAGCCGCCAAACGCGGAATGTTGGGCAAGCCTCAGAAACCAAGCCGGAAATAGGCCGATGCCGACGGTGCCGGCGGCGGTGATGGCGAGTGTGGCGCGGAGCGAGGGCGAGAGCGCCGGGTCGAACGTGCGCTCCGGCTCGCGCATGTAGATCACCATAACGATGCGGATATAGAAGTAGGCGGCGACGGCGCTCAACAGCACTGCAATCACCGCCAGTATGACGAAACCCCGCTCGATGAGCGCAACCAGCACGTAGAACTTGGCGAAGAACCCGGCTGTCGGCGGAATGCCGGCCAGCGAGAACAGATAGAGCAGCATCAGAAGCGCCAGCCCGGGATGCGACTTGGCGAAACCCGCGTACTCCTCGATGACCTCGCCTGAGAAATCGCCGTTCCGCATCATGATGACGGCGCCGAAGATGCCGAGGTTCATGAATGCATAGATCAGCAGGTACAGCATTACGCTGGCAATCCCGTCCGCACCGCCGGCCACCACGCCGAACATGGCGAACCCGGCATGGGCAATGCTGGAATAGGCCAAGAGGCGCTTGAAATTGTCTTGGACCAGGGCCACGAAACTGCCGAGCGCCATCGTCACCACAGCAATGACCGCGACGATGATCCAGGCGTCCGAGGCTGCGACAAGCGGGTTGAGGAACACCCGCAGGATCACCGCGAACGCCGCCGCCTTGGGGCCTACTGACATGAAGGCGGTGATCGTCGTCGGGGCGCCTTCATAGACGTCCGGCACCCACATATGGAACGGCACCGCGCCGACCTTGAAGACCAGTCCCGCGACGATGAAGACCACCGCCAGCAGCAATCCGGGATCGAGCGGATCGCCGGTCACCGCCGCAGCCATCCCCTCCAGCTGCGTCGTGCCGGTGAGCCCGTAGACCAGAGAAACGCCGTAAAGGAAAATCCCGGTCGAGACCCCGCCAAGAATCACGTATTTCATCGACGCTTCGTTCGACCGCCGCTGCTGCCGCAGGAAGCCGGTCAGCACATAGGTGGAGAGCGCCATCAGTTCGAGGCCCACATAGATCGACAGGAGGTCGGTCGCCGAGGCCAAGATCATCATTCCCGAAAGCGCGAAGAGCAGCAGGACACAGTATTCGCTGCTCCCGATCTTTTCGATCTCTGTATATTTTCGCGAAAGGAGGAATGTCAGAACGGTGGCTAAGTAGAACAGGCCCTTGAAGAAGACCGCGAAGGGGTCGGCGATGAACATGCCCGTGTAGGCCGGCCGCACCTCTCCCGCCAGCATGAGTGTCGCCAAGCCGGCAATCAACACGACCGCAACGGAAGCCCAGACAAGGAAATGTCCCTTCCGCACAAGCTGTCCTAGGATCAGCAATATGCAGGCCCCAGCGACTACCACGATCTCGGGCAGGCTCGCGAGGATCGACTGGAAAAGCGCGGCGGCGGTCATTGACCGCCCCCGTCACCGTGGACCTGCGCCAGCAGATGCCTCATCGAAGCGTCGATGATGTCGAGAAAGGGTTTCGGATAAAGCCCGATCCACAGCACAAAGACGGCCAGTGGCAGGATCGCCACCAGTTCGCGAGCGTTCACGTCGCGTATCTTGAACCGCACGCCGACGCTGGCCGGACCGAGCGCGACTTTCCTATACATGCCAAGCAGGTAGGCCGCGCCCAGCAGAGCCCCCAGAACGGCGGCGGCGCCGACAGCCAGATTGGCCGCAAACGCGCCTGACAGCACCAGCAACTCGCCCACGAACGAATTCGTTCCCGGCAGCGCCATCGACGACAAGGTGAACAGCGCAAGAAACGCGGTATAGACCGGCGCAGCCTTCATCAGCCCGCCATAATCCGCGATGCTGCGGGTATGGGTCCGCTCGTAGATCAGGCCGACCAACAGGAACAACGCGCCCGTCGTTACGCCATGATTGAACATTTGCAGGATGCCGCCCTCGAGCCCGCGGAGGTTCAACGTGAAAATCCCCAGCGTCACGAAGCCCATGTGGCTGATGCTGGAATAGGCCACCAGCTTCTTGAGGTCATCCTGCGCCAAGGCAAGCAACCCGCCATAGACGATCGCAAGCGCCGAAAGGGCCAGCATCAGCGTCGAATAATGCACCGACGCCTCCGGCAGCATCGGCAGCGAGAACCGCAGGAACCCGTAGGCGCCCATCTTCAGGAGCACTCCGGCGAGGATGATGCTGCCCGCCGTCGGCGCTTGCACATGGGCGTCCGGCAGCCATGTATGGACCGGGACCATCGGCACCTTGACTGCGAAAGCGATCAGGAAAGCAAAGAACAGCCAGGACTGAACCCGGAACGGCAAATCCTGCGCCGTCAGGGCGAGGATGTCGAAGGTCTCGCCGCCGTGGAGATAGAGCACGATGACCCCGATCAGGAACAGAAGGCTGCCCGCCAGCGTGTAGAGGAAGAATTTGAACGCCGCATAGACTCGGCCGTCGCCGCCCCAGACGCCGATGATCACGTACATCGGGATCAGCATCGCCTCCCAGAAGACGTAGAACAGGAACAGGTCGAGCGCGCAGAACACCCCCAGCATCAGCGCCTGCATGGCCAGCAGGCTGACCATGAACTCCTTCACCTTGCGGTCGATCGCGACCCACGAGGCGAGCACGCAGATCCAGCCCAATAGCGCAGTCAGGAATACAAAGAGCGCGCTGATTCCGTCGATGCCAAGCGCGTAAGTGATTCCGAGCGCGGGCACCCACGGGCGCGTCTCGGTGAACTGCATCTCGTGGGTAGTGGTGTCAAAGCCGGCCAGCATCACGATGCAGAGAGCAAAGTCGAGGACGGTGACGCCCAGCGCCGTCCACCGCACCGCATCGTCGTTGCGGAGAAACATCACAACCGCTGCCCCGGCGGCGGGCATGAACACGATGAGGCTAAGCAGCGGGAACGCCATCGCCCTACTGCCACGCCACGGCGAAGACGGCGATGGCTGCGATCACACCGACGATCATCGCCAGCGCGTAATGGGTCACGACGCCGGTCTGCAGCTTGCGCAGCGCGCCGCCACCGCGCAGGATCGAGCGGGCGACGCCGCTCACGACGGCGTCCACACCGTTGAGATCGGTCCGCAGTCCGGCCCGTGCGATCCCGTGCAGGAAGGGCAGCACCGCGGTCTCGGACACGTCGCTCACCGCCTGCTCGTAGCGCGCCAACGGTTTTTCGGCGAGCCACATGAAATGCCGCGCGCCTTTGCGGTAGAACCAGTCGGTGTCGAGGCTGATCGTGTTCTCGGGGTCGAGCGCCCTGAGGAACAGCACGAATCCCAGTGCGGTGAACATCAGCACACCGAGGCTCTCGGTGACATGGACGCCGGTGTAGGGTTCGAAGTCGACCCGATAGGGCAGAAGCGCGTAAAGCGGCTGGGGGAAAACCCCGATCGCAATGCAGAGCACCGCCGCCATGCCCATCGCAACGAGCATGTTGCGGGGCGGCTCGCGCCCCTGAAGCCCCCGGTCGGTGCCGAAGAACATGTAGTAGGGCAGCTTCAGCCCAGTGTGCAGGAAGGTTCCCGACGACGCCATGGTGAGCGCTAACACCACCAGCGCGCGGTGGTCCTGCCCGGCGGCGGCGACCACCATCGACTTGGTGACGAAGCCCGAGAAGAACGGAAATGCCGAGATCGCGAAGGCGCCGACCATGTAGAGCGCCACGGTCAGCGGCATGGTCCTGTAGAGCCCGCCGAGCTCGGTGAGCTTGCGCAGCCCAGTGACATGGATCACCGCCCCCGCGCCCATGAACAGGAGCGCCTTGTAGAGGATATGCGCGAAGGCATGGCTAGTGGCCCCGTTTACCGCCATCTCGGTGCCGATGCCGACGCCCGCCACCATGTAGCCCACCTGGCTGACGATGTGATAGGCCAAGAGCCTCCGGCAGTCGTTCTCCAACACCGCGTAAATGACGCCGTAAAGCGCCATCACCGTGCCGAGCCAGACCAGAAGCTCGGTCCCCGGAAACGTCCGCGCCAGCACGTAGACGGCGGTCTTGGTGGTGAAGGCGCTCATGAACACCGCTCCGGTGACGGTCGCCTCCGGGTAGGCGTCGGTCAGCCAGGCGTTGAGCGGCGGCACCGCGGCGTTGAGCATGAACCCGGCAAGGATCAGGTAGGCGGCGACGCCCATCCCCCCCTCGATCGGGCCGAAGAGCAGCGAGCCGGTGGCGAGCCCGTGGAGAATGACGCCGCCGAGCAGGGCGACGCCGCCGGTGATATGGACCATGAGATACCGAAACCCGGCACGGACCGCCGGCCCGCCGCGCTGGGCAAAGACCAGATAGGCAGAGGCAAACGCCATACCTTCCCAGAACAGGAACAGGGTCAAGTAGTCGCCGGCAAACACCACGCCGAGTGCGCTGCCGACGTAGACGAACGCCGCCACATGCTCTCCGGCGCGCGTCAGGTGCAGCGCGTAGACCATGCCGATCAGCGCCATGATAGTGAAAACAGTGGCGAAGACGATGCTCAACTTGTCGACCTTCGCAATCAGGAGTTCCTGCCCGATGAACTGCGCCGCACCGTAGCTGCCAGGCTGCATCGTGAAAACGGCGAGGATCGCCAGCGCCGGGATCAGCAGCAGATAAGCCTTGCGGATTGACCCTTTCAGGAAGGGGATCGGCAGGGCGCCGAGAATGAATAGGACGGCGGGATGGACGAAGTCAGTCATAATAGTCCTCGCGCCGCATCAGCCCACCCTGATGGCCGAGGAACTTGGAAAATAGGATCAGCAGCACGCAGGAGCCGAAGCCGTAGACGGCCGACCAGCCGGGCAGGCGGTCCCACAGGTATTCGGCGTGTTCGCGAAAGACCAGAAAGTCTGCGATGACGATCAGAACGAGCACGAGAAAGAACAGCCAGCGGCGCTGCTTCGCATATCGCCCGTCACCAAAGAAATCGACGACGCGGTTGATCATCTGACCACTCCTTCCGCCAGGGCGAGGAAATAGCCGGGGAAGATGCCCATCGACACCGACAAAATGGCGGTCGCGACCAGTGGGATCGTCACCATCGGAATTTCATGGACCGTTGCCGGCCACTCCTGCGCATCCGTCCCGAAAAAGGCGACATAGCTGACCGGCAGGAAATAGGCGGCGTTCAAGACCGAACTCACCAAGAGAACGATCAGGAACGCGATCTCCCCCGCCTCCACCGAGCCCAGCGCCAGATACCACTTGCTGACGAAGCCCGCAGTCGGCGGTACCCCGATCATGCTGAGCGAGCCGACGAAGAACGCCCCCATCGTCCAGGGCAGCCTGCGGCCGATGCCGGCCATGTCGCTGATGTTCCGCTTACCAGAGGCGCAATAGATCGAACCGGCGCAGAAAAAGAGCGTGATCTTGGCGAACGCATGCGCCGCAATGTGGATGATCCCGCCGACCATCGCGACCGGCGACAGTAGGACAGCTCCAAGCACGATGTAGGACAGCTGGCTGACCGTCGAATAGGCGAGCCGCGCCTTCAGGTCGTCCCGCGTCAGGGCGTAGATGGACGCCATCAGGATCGTGAACGAGACCAGATAGGCCGTGGCGAGGCCGAGCCCCAGCCCGTCAAGCAGCCCTGCGCCGAAGACATGGAACACCACCCGCAGCACGCAGAACACACCCATCTTGACCACTGCAACCGCATGCAATAGCGCGCTGACCGGTGTCGGCGCCACCATCGCGGCAGGCAGCCAGGCGTGCATTGGCATCACCGCGGCCTTGGCGAAGCCGAAGAGATAGCAGAAATAGATGACCGTCAGCAGAGACGCTGAGGCATCGACCCCCGCCAGCAGCCCCCCCGCCACAAAGTCGAGCGACCCGGCAATGTGGTAGGTCAGGGCCAGCGCGGCAAGAAGCAGGCTTTTCGACGCGCCCATCAAATAGACGAGGTACTTGCGGCTGCCCGCCCATCCCTCTTCGTCCTCGTGGTGGTAGACGAGCGGATAGGTAACGAGGCTGAGCACCTCGTAGAAGATCACCAGCGTGAATAGATTGGCTGCGAAGGCGCCCCCGACGGCCGCCGCGAGGCTGGTGGCAAAGCAGGCGAAGAACCGGGTCTGCGCGTGCTCGTTCAAGTGCCGCATGTAGCCTATGGAATAGATCGCCGCCACAATCCACAGCAGCGACGAGACGGTGGCAAACACCATGCCGAGCGCATCGACCCGGAAAGCGAAGTCGATCCCCGGCAGAATCTCGAACAGGCGAAAATCCACCGTGCCGCCCGCCAGCACCGTGGGCGCCATTGAGGCGACAATTGCAAACATGGCGATCGCGGCCAACGGCGAAACGACATCGCGGAGTTTTTCGCGGTTGTTCAGAAGGAGAACTGCAAGTGCCGCCAGACCTGCGACGGCGACGGCAAGCAACGGCCGGATCGATATCACCGGGTCCAAGCCGCTATCCCTTCATCATGGTCACGTCGTCGACCTTGAGGGTGGGCTTGTTCCTCACGAGGGCGACCAAGATGCCGAGAGCGACGGCAACCTCCGCCGCGGTGATTGCGATGACGAAGATCGCGAAGATCTGCCCGCCGAAGTCGTCGTAGTAGTGCCCGAAAGCGATGAAATTGATGTTGACCGAGTTGAGCAGCAGCTCCAGCGACATCAGCACGACCAGGATGTTGCGCCTGAGCAGCACGCCCGCCGCTCCGATCACGAACAGGACCACTCCTAGCACGATATACCACCAGAGCGGCACCATCACCTCGGCTCTTTCCGCGCCAGCATGATGGCGCCGACCAGGGCCGCCAGCAGGATGACGGAGGCGGTTTCAAATGGCAGGAGATAGTCGGCGAAAAGCGTCGTGCTGAGCTGCCTGATCTCGCCACCGGTGCGCATAGCGACGGGCTCCGTGACCGAAAAGCGGTCGCTCCAGAGCACCAGCGCAAGCATCTCGAACCCAAGCACGACGAGCAGCACCAGAGCCGGCAGGTTGCCGCCCGGCAAGAACCGCTGCAACACCGCTTCGCGCACATCGATCATCATGATCACGAAAAGGAATAGGACCATGATCGCGCCGACATAGACGAAGATCTGGATGACCGCGAGCAACGGCGCCTCGAGCAAGACGAAGATCGCCGAGATCTGCAGGAAACACGCCATCAGCGCCAATGCGCTGTGAACCGGATTCCGCGCCAGGACCACGGTCAGTGCCGTGATCACGGACGCCGCAGCGAACAAAAGAAAGAAGGCCTGATCCATCGACGCCGACCCTCCGCCGCGATCTGTCACTCGGCGCAAGACGGCCGGATTTGAAGATAGCTGCGCTGCGCACTTCAGATGCGTCCACAAATTGTGCCCTAGTATCGGATTTTTCTCAAGATTGTATGGTTTGGCCCTACGTTAGGCCCAAGTCTCAGCATCTGATTCTGTGTGCGATTCCCGCAGCCTGCTTATCGGTGATTCAGGCTGCCGAAGGAGGTTCGGCACGGGATCAGAAACCCTGAAAAAGGACGTCGCGCCCGGGGCGGCGGGCCTTCGGCGAGCTTACCCCGCCCAGATGTAGTGAATAATCTCTTCGGCCTCGCGCTCGACCTCCTCGATTCGCTTCTTCACCACGTCGCCGATCGAGACGATGCCGTCGAGTTGGCCGTTCTTCACCACGGGCAGGTGGCGGAAGCGGCCTGTGGTCATGATCTCCATGACCTGGTTGATCGTGTGGTTCTCGGTGCAGAGGTTGACCTTGGCGGTCATTGCGTGACGGACACTCTGCTGCAGGGCCGCAGCCCCATGCTTGTCCATGGCGCAGACGATATCGCGTTCGGACACGATGCCGACCACCTTGCGATCGCCATTGGTAACGACCAGTGCGCCGATCCGGTGCTCGGCGAGCCTGTTGATCGCCACGGCGAGCGTCTCGTTCGGGCCGATCGTCTCGACGGCTCGACCCTTGTCCTCGAGAATCGCTTTGACGTTCATGGCTTCCTCCAAGCGCTGCTACGCTCCAGCCCTCCCCCCTGTCTCCCTCTCGGTGCATGTCTGCCCCATCGTGCGCCGCGCGCCTTCATATTTCAAGTCCGACTTGCGCGCTCAGGCACCAGCGCTTCCTGGCGGTAGGCCTTCATGATTGGCTCACACAAACCGCCGCCTGATTCAGGGGTCGCCCTTGCCGGCGCCGATGCTCATCGATCAGCCGAGAGCGCCGTCGCAAGCGTCCCTGAAACTTCAGGCGGCTTGCAGGTGCCGTTCAGCGTCGCGTGCGGCGATTTTGGCAAGCGGCGCGAGGATCGAACTTTCGCCTTCTCGGGCAAGTCGACCTTGCTGCGTTGCCTCAACCGCCTAGTCGAGTGTCGAGCCGGAGACATCCGGCTCGATGGCGAAAGCATCTACAGGCAGACCCCTGACCAACTTCGGCGGCGGCTCGGCATGGTTTTCCAGCAATTCAACTTGTTCCCCGACCGCAGTGCGCTCGCCAACATCACCCTGGCGCTGCGCAAGGTAAAAGGCATGCCGCGCCAGCTGGCTGAGCGCGCGGCCTTAGCGAGGCTGCATGAAGTCG
The DNA here is from genome assembly GCF_003997585.1 of Mesorhizobium sp. M5C.F.Cr.IN.023.01.1.1. Lineage (NCBI taxonomy): Bacteria > Pseudomonadati > Pseudomonadota > Alphaproteobacteria > Hyphomicrobiales > Phyllobacteriaceae > Mesorhizobium > Mesorhizobium sp. M5C.F.Cr.IN.023.01.1.1. The sequence goes on from NZ_RZSU01000053.1 coordinate 42,659, forward strand.
GACTCTTGGAGCGCAAAGATCATCGGCCGGCAAATCTTTCGGGCGGACAGCAGCAGCGGGTGGCCATCGCGCGCGCCCTAGCCCTCGAACCCGGGGTTATGCTGTTCGACGAAGTCACCAGTGCTCTCGATCCGGAATTGGTAAAGGGTGTCCTGAACTTGATGGCCGACCTCGGACCGGGCGGGATGATGAACTGGCGATGCCGAGGGAAATAATCGATCGAAACGCTTCGCGAGATGCGATCCCCGCGGTCGCCCCAGCCATGCCCTGGCCGTAACGCGGCTAACGGTGCAAACGCTGCTCTGATCTCACACCAAACATGTCGCGGCACCGGGTCCGGATCAACCCCGTTCTTTTCCAAACATCCTCCGGGCCCACCATAACCTTTTACCTTCCCACGCTTTGTCCACGCCCTGGAAACTCGAGCCAAGATTGCCTTGGTCATCGCACGACGCGCCCCCCGCCGCTTCATCCGGTCCCGCTTTTCCTCCCGCTGGTTGATCGCTCTTGCGATGTCGACGGCAATTCGTTTCTTGTTAGCCTCGCGTACGTGATAATCCGTCACCGTAATCGAGAAATGCCCCATCGCCTCCATTATCGCGCCCCTGCATGCACCGCGAGATAGGCATTTCTGCGCAGACCTCTTCCCGCCAGAATTTTTGTGCTTTCCCATTAAGCGTCTGGTGTCGGCGCAAGCCTCGGCGTGACATCGGCGGCGTCAAGGCCGAGCGCCTGCATGGGAGAAAGGTGTCGGTAGACGTAGTGGGAGCCGCCCTGGCCATAGGGTGCGGCAAAGACATTTGCCGGCTGGCTCTCCCAGAATTTCATCGGTCTATCGGTTGGGTCGACGCCAACCCGCATCGGCGCGCCGACCGATCGGTGCACTATCCGGGATGTTTTGGAGTCACTCAGATCGATAGTAAGGTCAAACCGTCGTTGGCGGAGATCCGAAACCACGCTGAGGTACTCCGCCAGCCGCTGGAAGAGGCTCTTTCCTTTGTCGCGGCGATCAAACGCGATTGCCTCATCGGCGATGTTCTGGCTGATGACGAAATCCCGAAGGTTGGGCGTGCAGAGCATCGCTATTTTGGCATCTGGGTAGGCGAGACGCAGATTGCGCACCAGCACCGACGTCAGGACCATATCGCCAATGTACTTTGTCTGAATGACGAGAATGGATCTGGGGGCCGGCCGGCCCTTCGCGGCAAGCGCCGATCCCGATGCGCGACGGTTCGCCACCTCGGTTGAAGTGCGGCGGGTCATCGACTTTAATCCCGACC
>NZ_RZSU01000054.1:0-43896 GCF_003997585.1 Mesorhizobium sp. M5C.F.Cr.IN.023.01.1.1
GAAGAAGGGCCTGTGGAATGCTTGAGCTCGGCGTCCCTTCCTTCTCCCCGTGAACGGGGAGAAGGAAGCATGAGCCCCGCCAGGAAATCCGATCTGCTGCGCGAGAACGAGCTGATCTATGGTCGGCTGCTGACCATCGACGAGCCGCATCTCATCCAGCGCTACAACAAGGCTTTGGTCGCCTTCGGCCTGAAGCCGACGAAGCTGAAGAGTTTCGAGATCGACCGCACCGGCTTCTCGCCGCAGGTGGCCGAGGAATGCGGCGACTACAACTACCTAGATCCCAACGAGATCAACCGCCGTTTCATCATCCTGACGCCGTCGCAGATCGACCTGCCGGTGGTCCACACTGCCTTTTCCAACACCTCGCAACTGATGTTCGAGTTCATGTCGACGAACCAGCGCGCCATCGACGCGCTGACCATCAAGGATGTCATCTACGGCGAGATCGAGGATTCGGTCCCCAAGGTCGACGACATCGAGGATCTGCTGTCGATCAACCAGGTCGAGTTCAAGGTGCTGTCGGCGGAAGACGTGCTCGGCAAGGCCGCCGAACTCGGCAAGCTCGTCGACCAGCTGAAGCAGGAGCCGGACGCCTGGCGCGACAACGCCATGCTCACCCGCATGGTGGAGCTGGCCAAGATCTGCGGCGACATCCGCGAGAACGCGCTGGTGCCGGATCAGGTGATCTTTCGTCACAGCGCCTATTGGACCAGCCATTTCGGCGGGCTCTATGTGTTCATCGACCCGGACATGACGACGGTGATCAGCGACCCGGCAGCCCCAGGCTTCCGTCGCTCGCGACCGTGGCAAGTGAGCTACCTCTCGATCAATGATGCCGACCGGGTGTTCAAGTTTCTTGCCGCAACCGGCCGCATCGAACTGCCGCGCGCCTCATGGATCGAAACGTCAGGCTATCTCGAACATCGCGCCGAAATGGTGGTGCGCGCGCTGATCCGCGACGTCGAGCCCGACCGTAATCTGACCGGCGTCGACAAGGTCTGGCTGCAGACCTGGATCCACGGCCATGCCGACCTGATCACCAGGGACGGCAATTTTCCCTTCCTCAACGCCGCCAAGCGCGAGATCGCTCACCTTGGCTATCTAAAAATCGAAGACGTGTTCCCGCAGCAGCGCTTCCTGGTGATCCGGGCCAAGCCCGGCTATCCCGACGCCTGGCTGACCAACCAGCTGATCTCGGATTTCGTGCCGCAGGACTTCGTCTCTCGCTACGTCTTCAACAAACCGGGATTCTACAGGGACTATGACGGCTTCAGCGACGCCTGGAGATCACATGTTGTGGACGTTCTGAAAACCACATATCTGAAAGACAAGGTGGCGTTTCGCACACGCCTCTACGGCCTTACCGATTGAATGACCGGCTGACTGACGAGGGGGTGACATCGCCATGCTTGATCCGATCGTGAATTTCTTCACACGGATTTTCCAGTGGATCGGCCGCGGCATCGGCTTCGCCGTCGGCGTGATCCTGTGGCCGTTCATGTGGGCCGGACACTGGTATACGCAGCGCGGCTGGATCCTGAAGGCGGTGCTCGGCCTCGCGCTGCTCATGCTGATCGGCCTCTACGGCTACTTCATCTGGAACACGCAGGTCTGGAGCAATTTCAATCCCGCGTATGCGGAGGCATATAATTTCACGCAGCCGGCCGGAACCGCCCCGGCGCAGCCCGCTCCTTCCGCCACCGGAGAAACCGCCGGTGTCGAGGGAGAGGTCAAGACCTGCACCAACTCGGCCATTGTCCAGGTCGCGGCCGATCTCATCGATTTCAACGTCAACGAGAACGCCTGGATCTCGTCGATGATACTCTACAAGCTCGGGTTCTTCGGCATGGACTGGGACCGCACGCCGTTTCTCGACAACAAGGCCTCCTTCCAGCGCGGGATCAATCAGGCCATCCGGCGCACCGCTGTCGAGCTTGTCGACACGCTGGGCCGCGTCCGCGGCACCAGCCAGATAGATCAGAACCTGCAGGATGCGCGCGGCGCGATCACCTTCGACGAGGAAACCTGGTATTTCGGCCTCAGGCCCTTTGGTCCGAAAACCCCGACGCCAAGTTTCTATCGCACGGCGGCGAGCAGCCTTCGTGCCTTCAACGACCGGCTCATGAAATGCGAGGTTGTCTTCAACGCGCGCGCCGACAATCTGTTGCAGTTCGTCGACCGGATCGCGAGTGACATAGGCTCGACGTCGGACCTGATCCGCGACCGTTCGCAGAATTTCAACAGCGGCTGGTTCGACACGCGGGCTGACGACCGCTTCTGGTTCGCCTACGGCCAGCTCTACGGCTATTACGGCATCCTGACGGCGGCGCATCACGACTTCCAGCAGATCCTCGACAATCGCGGCCTCACACCACTTTGGAACAGCGTGGAAGGCCAGCTCAAGGCGGCGCTCGCCATCCAGCCTTTGATAATCTCGAACGGCCGCGAGGATGGCTGGATCATGCCCACCCACCTCACCACGATGGGTTTCTATGTGCTTAGGGTGCGATCGAACCTCGTCGAGGTCAGGTCCGTTCTGGATCGGTGAAGGGCCGAATGGTGAAAGACGTCCTGGCCTGAAATCACCGCTGTCCCTGGTCGAAATCGGCACTTGTCGAGGCAATAGCTCGGCCGCATGTCGCGGAGAGCGGAACCTGACTGCCTCGTCGTCGTTCAACCGCTGGGCGGCCAGCGAGGACACGAGATGGATATCCGGGAAGTTGCTCGAAATTTCTACGCCACGGTCGACACGCAAGACTGGGACAAACTGGCCAGTCTGGTCTCTCCAGATCTGGCCGTTCATCTCGGCAGCGCCAACCCGATCGGCTTCGATGACTGGCGCAAATCGCTGACCGAGTTCTTTGTCGGTTTCCCGGACGGACATCACGTCATTGACGATTATGTCAGCGATGCCGACAAGGTGGTCACGCGCGGCCGCTTTCAGGGCACGCACACCGGCGTCTTCCATGGTGTCGAACCGAGCGGAAAATGCGTGTCGGTTGGTGTGATTCACATCGATCGCGTTGAGAACGGCATCATAGTCGAACATTTCGGCCAGCTTGACGGCTTGGGGCTCATGCACCAGATCGGCGCATTCTAACGCAACCGTTGGAGCGCCGACCGGGGCTCGAACCTGTCGCATTCCGTGCATTCCGCGGCTGTTTTAAGACGGCAGGACGGCGCGTGCTCTGGCTTTTATACGGCGCGACAACCGGGCGCGAAGATCCGGGACAGGTCGACCGGGAAACAGAGAGCTGTCTTTCTCTAGAGGAAACATAGTTGCATGCAAGTTGACGCCACGGCAGCGACAGGGTTAGAACGTGCCCTCGCCTGAAGTGCCAGGCTGTTTCGAACAGGCTTGCGACCACACTGATCAAACCCGTCCCCTCCACCGTCCAATCCAGAGGAAAGCCGCCATGGCAGAAGTGAAGTCCGACATCGAGATCGCGCGCGCCGCCGACAAGAAGCAGATCCAGGCCATCGGCCAGAAGATCGGCATTCCAAGCGAGCACCTTTTGCCTTACGGCCACGACAAGGCGAAGATCTCGGCCGAGTTCATCAAGTCGGTGAAGACAAACAAGGACGGCAGGTTGATCCTCGTTACCGCCATCAACCCAACGCCGGCCGGCGAAGGCAAGACGACGACGACGGTGGGCCTCGGTGACGGTCTCAACCGCATTGGCAAGAAGGCCATCGTCTGTATCCGAGAGGCCTCGCTCGGGCCGAATTTCGGCGTCAAGGGCGGTGCTGCCGGCGGCGGCTATGCGCAGGTCGTGCCGATGGAGGATATGAACCTCCACTTCACCGGCGATTTCCATGCCATCACCACGGCGCATAATCTGCTTTCGGCGCTGATCGACAACCATATCTACTGGGGCAACGAGCTCGGCATCGACATCCGCCGCGTCGTCTGGCGCCGCGTCATGGACATGAACGACCGCGCACTGCGCGAGATGATCTGCTCGCTCGGCGGCGTCGCCAACGGCTTTCCGCGCGAGGGCGGCTTCGACATCACCGTCGCCTCGGAAGTGATGGCGATCCTGTGCCTTGCCACCGACCTGAAGGACCTGGAAAAGCGCCTCGGCGACATCATCGTCGCCTATCGCCGAGACAAGTCGGCCGTCTACGCCCGCGACCTCAAGGCCGACGGCGCCATGGCCGTGTTGCTCAAGGACGCCATGCAGCCCAACCTCGTGCAGACGCTGGAGAACAACCCGGCCTTCGTCCATGGCGGCCCCTTCGCCAACATCGCGCATGGCTGCAACTCGGTCGTCGCCACCACGACGGCGCTGAAGCTCGCCGATTATGTCGTCACCGAAGCCGGTTTTGGCGCCGATCTCGGTGCGGAAAAGTTCTTCGACATCAAGTGCCGCAAGGCCGGCCTGAAGCCGGCGGCCACGGTTATCGTCGCCACCGTGCGAGCCATGAAGATGAACGGCGGCGTCAAGAAGGAAGACCTCGGCAAGGAAAACGTCGAGGCGGTCAAGAAGGGCTGCGCCAATCTCGGCCGTCACATCGAGAATATCAGGCAGTTCGGCGTGCCGGCCGTGGTCGCCATCAACCATTTCTACTCCGACACCGACGCTGAAATCAGGGCGATGAAGGACTACGTCGCCTCGATGGGCGAAGAGGCGATCCTGTGCAAGCACTGGGCCCACGGCTCGGCCGGCATCGAGGAACTCGCCAACAAGGTGGTGGCGCTGGCCGAATCCGGCTCCTCGCAGTTTGCGCCGCTCTATCCCGACGCGATGCCGCTGTTCGAGAAGATCAACACCATCGTACAGCGCATCTATCGCGGTTCCGAAGCGATCGCCGACAAGTCGGTGCGCGACCAGCTCCACGCCTGGGAGCACGCCGGCTACGGACACCTGCCGGTCTGCATGGCCAAGACGCAGTACTCGTTCTCGACCGACCCGAACCTGCGCGGCGCGCCGACCGGCCACACCGTGCCGGTGCGCGAGGTCAGGCTGTCTGCCGGCGCCGGCTTCATCGTCGTCATCTGCGGCGAGGTCATGACCATGCCCGGCTTGCCCAAGGCGCCGTCCTCGGAGAAGATCTTCCTGAACGAAATGGGCCAGATCGAAGGTCTGTTCTGAGATTTTGAAGGCCGGAATGATAAAGGCGCCGCATCGCTGCGGCGCCTTTTGCTTATCCGACGACAGACTTTTAAGCGGCGTTCCGTGCCAGCGCGCGCTGGTTGGAAGCGTGGATCGTGTCGCGTTCGGGCAGCGTGCCGGTCTTCAGACAGTCGATCCATTCGGCGGTCCTGAGAACGGCAGCGAAGCGCGACTGCAGGATAATAGTCACCACGCGGTGGATGTCCTCGGCCGAAGCATAGCCGGCGCTGTTGGCATAGGGCACCGAGCCGGTGGCGTCGGACAGGAATTCCACCGCAAAACCCATATGGACTGCGTGGATAACGGTCGAGAGATCGCAATTATGCGTCATGTAGCCAACGACGGTTATCGTATCGATGGCGTTGGCGCGCAACCAGTCCTCGAGGTCCGTACCGGTGAAGGCGCTCGGCAAGGTCTTTTCGACGTAATGATCGCGGCTTCGCCTTGATATCTCAGGATGCAATTCGGCGCCGTGGCTGCCTTTGGCGAAAATCGGCGACGTTTCAGGCGCCAGCTGCTTGATGACCACGACCTTGACGCCTGCCTCGGCGGCGGCGTCCATCGCTCGTGCTGCGTTGACGACGCTGTCGCGAAACGGCGGATATTGGATGGCGAGGTTGCCGCCATCATAGTCGTTCTGGATGTCGACGACGATGAGGGCGCGGCGTGGCGCCTTGCCTTTGATTGGTTCAGACACTGAGTTTTCCTTTCCCGTTTGGCTTTGATTGGTCGACGATAGGCCTGCTGCCGGATTGCAAAAAGTGTCCCAATTGACATTATTCAAAAGAATTGGGACAAATCGGATCCAACCCTTATTGGTGCTCAGCATGGCCGATCCGATCGTTGCCGCCATCGCCTTCGATGGCATCAGTCCGTTCCACCTTTCCGTGCCGTGCCTTGTATTCGGCGAAGACCGCGCCGCGCTCGGCCTGCCGCGCTTCGACTTCCGCATCTGTGCGATCGAAAGCGGGCCTATCCATACCGTAGCTGGATTGACCGTGACTGCGCCGCAAGGGCTTGGCAGCCTCGATGGCGCGGACATCGTCATCGTCCCAAGCTGGCGAGATCTCGAAAATCCCCCACCTGCGTTTCTGGTAGAGGCGCTGCTGCGAGCGCACCGCAACGGCGCATTGATTGTCGGACTGTGCCTCGGCACCTTCGCTGTTGCGGCGACCGGACTGCTTTCGGGGCGGCGAGCCGCGACGCACTGGGCCTATACCGAGCAGCTGCAGGCGCTTTATCCCGACATGATCGTCGATCCGGAGGTGCTCTACATCGACAATGGCGATGTCATGACATCTGCCGGCGTCGCCGCCGGGCTTGACTGCTGTCTCCACATCGTGCGAGCCCGCTACGGCGCCGAGGCGGCTCTTCGACTTGCCCGGCAGATCGTGCTTTCTCCCCATCGGCAAGGTGGGCAGGCGCAGTTCATAGAACGCCCCATCGCCAGGACCGGCAACGCGGATCGCTTCACACAGGCCCTCGACACGGTGCGCAAAACGCTGGGCGATCTGCACAGTCTGGACAGCGTCGCCGACGCCGCCGGTCTCACCCGCCGGACGTTCACGCGCCGCTTCCAGAAGACGATCGGCACCAGTTTCGGCGACTGGCTGATCGATCAGCGCGTCGCACTGGCGCAGCGGCTGCTGGAAGCAACGGAAAAATCGATGGACACGGTTGCCTTCGAGGCCGGGTTCGGTAGCGCCACGTCGCTGCGCCAGCACTTCGCGGCGCGGCTCAGAACGTCACCGGTGCAGTACCGGCGCGAATTCTCGAAGAACGCTCAGGGGGGCACGTGGTAAAATAGCGCCAACTCATGTCGATGTCGGCGCTGCCATCATTCCCCTGCGCTCGATCCTACCGTCCTTGAAAGGCTTAGCGTCATCTGTCATATATCAAAGCGACAGATGACGCGAGCGGCGAGCCATGGCGATGGCGTCGGATAATGCTGCCCCAGCAGCAAAAAACAATGAACTGCAGAAGGTGGCCAGATTGCTCGGCGGCACCCGCATCCTATCGCGGCACCTCCGGAGCGCATTGGACGCCCATGAGCTGCTTGTGCACGGCCTGCCAGGTTCGGCGCTGGATCATCTCATTGGGCAGCTCATGTTCATCCAGAAGACTGATTCGCTCGAGAAGGCCGTCGGCATGAGCTTGCGCACCTACCAGCGCCGGAAGGATGCCCCTTCCAAGCCTCTCAGCCAGGACCAGAGCGGACGAACCTGGAAATTCGCGGAGATCCTGTCGAAAGCGACCGACGTGTTCGGTTCACAGGCGGAAGCGGAGCAATGGCTGGAGCGCCCGGCGATCGGGCTCGACCAGCGCCGTCCAATCGATCTTCTGGCAACCCCGGCTGGTGTCGAGCTTGTAGAAGACTATCTCGAGCGACTTGAATATGGCGTTTATGCATGACGCCGCTGCCGGCGGCGCTTGGCGGCTCCGACCTCATTGGCTGGCGTCTCGATCAGGCTGCGTTCGCGCCTACATGGGACACTGGCGAGGGCGCATACAGGGTCGGCGGACGATGGAACAGCAGGGGCGTGCGCGCAGTCTACTGCTCAATCGATCCTTCGACTGCGATTCTCGAAGTTGCAGTCCATAAGGGTTTTAGGGCGCTCGACACGATCGCGCATGTGATGACGGCCGCGATAATCAGCGATGTCACGGATGTGCATGTCGTCGACCCCGCCGCCGTTCCGAACGCTAACTGGCTGCGTCCGGGCATCCCGAGCTCTGGGCAGCAGGCCTTCGGCGATGATCTTCTCAAACGACATCGCTTCGTGGTGATTCCGAGCGCGGTGTCCCAGTATAGCTGGAATCTGATCTTCGACGCGAGCGTGGCGAAGGGTGCCTATGAAATGAAATACCAGGAGGCCTTTGCGCTCGATACGCGATTGCATCCACCTCCTGCCAAATGATCGTGCTTATCTCGCCGCTTCGCTGATCCAGCTGGAGCAAAGGATGCTCAGCCGCGCATGACCGGCCGCGCCGGGTTGCCCACAACCGTGGTGTTTGGCGGCACATCGCGCGTCACCACAGCACCCGCTCCGACAATAGCGCCGGCGCCGATGCTGATCCCAGCGAGGATGACCGCACTGCCGCCGATCCAGGCATTGTCGCCGATCTCGACCGGCTTGGCGATCTCCAGCCCGGCCTGTCGCCCCGCTGCCTCATTGTGATGCTCGGCGCAGTAGATCTGCACGTTGGGGCCGAGTAGCGTTCCCTTGCCGATGCGGACTGGCGCCGTATCGAGGATGATGCAGCCGGCATTGAGGAAGACGCCGTCGCCGAGAAAGATGTTGAAGCCGTAGGCGCAGTGGAACGGCGCTTCGATCCGGGCGCGCTCGCCCGCAGCGCCGAGCAGCGACTTCAAGGCAGGTCCGACGTCGCCACGTTGCCGGGGCGACAAGCTGTTGTGTTCGAACACCGCGTCGCGAGCGAGGATGCGCAGCGCCTCCAGCTCTGAGTCGAGGCAAGTATACCACTCGCCCGCGGCCATTTTTATGCGCTCGCTTCCGTTCAAGGCAATGCCCTCCTGTCTTACCCTGCTGTTTCAACGTGGTGTCAAAGCACAGTCCATAAATCGGGTAACGCAGAGATACGCAGGCCTCTGGTCAAATGCCGATCCTATGCTAGCCTGCCCCGGCTGGGCCATCCCAGGCCGTGTGATCGAGGGGGGATCAATCATGCTGTACATCCTTGCACTTCTGATCGGCGTCGTTGCCGGCCTTCGCGCCATGACTGCGCCCGCCGCCGTCGCCTGGGGCGCCTGCCTCGGCTGGCTGCCGGTCGCCGGCACCTGGGCTGGTTTCATGGGCCATTGGATCACCGTCGGCATCTTCACCATCTTGGCCGTCGTCGAGCTCGTCACCGACCAGTTGCCGTCGACGCCGAGCCGCAAGGTCCCACAGCAGTTCGGCGCACGCATCGTCATGGGCGCCTTCACCGGCGCAGTGATCGGCGCGACTGGCGGCGCTACCATCGGCGGCCTGATCGCCGGCGCCATCGGCGCGGTGATCGGCACACTGGGCGGCGCCGAGCTGCGCAAACGCCTGGCGATCGCCTTCGGCAAGGACCTGCCAGCCGCCCTTATCGAGGACGCGGTGGCGATCATCGGTGGCCTGCTGATCGTGGCGGCGGTGGCATGACGGCAAAGAGATTCGACGCCATCATCATCGGCGCCGGGCAGGCCGGCCCGCCGCTCGCCGGCCGGCTGACGGCGGCCGGCATGAGCGTGGCGCTGATCGAGCGAAAGCTGGTCGGCGGCACCTGCGTCAACACCGGCTGCATGCCGACCAAGGCCATGGTGGCCAGCGCCTATGCCGCGCATCTCGCCCGCCGCGCCGCCGACTACGGCGTGACACTCTCCGGTCCGGTCGGCGTCGACTACAAGGTGATCAAGGCGCGTAAGGACAAGGTGTCTAACGACGCCCGCGACAATCTCGAGAGCTGGATTGCCGGCATGGACAAATGCACGCTTTATCGCGGCCATGCGCGCTTCGTATCCGCCAATACCGTGCGCGTCGGCGATGATCTTCTGACCGCCGAAAAAATATTCCTCAACACCGGCGGCCGGGCCTCGGTGCCCGACCTGCCAGGCGTCGACGACATTTCGTACCTGACCAATTCATCGATGATGAATCTCGACGTGCTGCCGCGCCATCTCGTCGTCGTCGGCGGCAGCTACGTCTCGCTCGAGTTCGCGCAGATGTTCCGCCGTTTCGGTTCGCAGGTCACCGTGATTGAAAAGAACCCGCGGCTGATCGGCCGCGAGGACGAGGACGTCTCGGCCGCCATCCTGTCGATCTTCGAAAACGAAGACATCACGGTCCATCTCGGCGCCGACGACATCAGCTTCGCCAGAAAGGGCAGCGACATTGCCGTGTGCTTCTCCGCTGGCAAGGCGCCGGCGATCGGCTCGCATGTGCTGCTGGCAGTCGGCCGGACGCCCAACACCGACGATCTCGGACTCGACAAGGCCGGCGTCGAGGTCGACAAACGCGGCTTTATCGTCGTCGACGATCAGCTGCGTACCAGCGTGCCCGGCATCTGGGCGATGGGCGACTGCAACGGCAAGGGCGCCTTCACCCACACCTCCTACAATGACTACGAGATCGTCGCCGCCAATCTGCTCGACAACGATCCGCGCAAGGTGAGCGACCGCATAGAGGCCTATGCGCTCTATACCGATCCGCCGCTCGGCCGCTGCGGCATGACGGAGACAGCGGTAAGAAAGTCCGGGCGTCGCGCGCTGGTCGGCCAGCGGCCGATGACCCGCGTCGGCCGCGCCGTCGAGAAAGGCGAGACGCAAGGTTTTATGAGGATCCTGGTCGACGCCGACACCAAGGAAATCCTCGGCTGTTCGGTGCTCGGCCCCGGCGGCGACGAGGCGATACACTGCGTGCTCGATCTGATGTACGCCAAGGCGCCGGTCAGCACGCTCGCGCGCGCCATGCACATCCACCCCAACGTCTCGGAACTTCTGCCCACCATTGCCGGGGAATTGAAGCCGCTGGCATAGGCCGGGCAGGCGTTTGGAACCAGTAGTGTCCACCGCGCCCCTTCGGGAGCCGGCCGAGTAGAGTCTTGCGCCTATAGCGCGAAAAGCTGGACCAATCGACAGCGTATCGGCGAAAGGGCATGTGTTCGGCCTCTTTCCTGGAGGAATATCATGCAGAAATCGGTCGAGCGCATCGCCGGCGACAGCGAGGGCGTTTCCTACGAATTCCCAGTGTTCCGCTTCGAAGGGTTCCGCTTTGACGGCAGTGACAAGTCAGCACCCTCAGCCTATCTGCAGGCGGCTCTGCATGCCGGCGAACTGCCGGGTGTCGTCGCCATCGACGCGCTGATGCCGATGCTCGGAAAAGCCGAAGCGGAAGGCCGCATCAAAGGCAATATCACCGTCGTGCCCCAAGCCAATCCCATCGGCCGCGCCCAGTATCATTTCGGCGAGCACCAGGGCCGTTTTCACTTGGGCACGCGCACCAACTTCAACCGCGGCTTTCCGCTGCTGGCCGCGCCGGACATGATGCTGTTGTCGGACACCACGCTTGGCACGGCCGATCAGCGGCTTAAGGCCCGGTTGCTGCAACTGTCGATCGGCCACGACATCGTGCTCGATCTGCACTGCGACGACGAGGGCCTCGCCTACCTCTATGTCAACGCCAGCCTGTGGCCGGCGATGGCGGATTGTGCGGTGACCATGGGCGTCGATGCGGTGATCCTATGGAATGAGGACACCGACGGCACCTTCGAAGGCGCCTCGATCATACCGTATCTGAACGTCCCTGCAGAGGTGGCGCGGTTAGACCGCCGCGTCGCCACCACGGTCGAGTATCGCGGCAGACTTGATGTCGATGGCGCTCTGGCCGGCTCCGATGCCGATGGGCTCTATCGGCTGCTGGTGGCGCGCGGCGTGATCCTGGATCAGACGCTGCCCACGTCCGGCAGCTTTGCCGGGCCTAAGTCTTTCACCGGCATTGTCGCACCGCTCGAAAACATCGACATGATGCCGGCGCCCCGAGCGGGCGCGGTCCTTTACGAGGTGAAGCCCGGCGACCGTGTGGCTAAAGGCGCACTGCTCGCCACCATCGTCCATGCGCCGGGTGAACCTGGCGGCCGCACGCAGGTGTTCGCGCCGCAGGCAGGCATCATCCTGACACGGCGCTCCCGCCGCATTATCCGTGCCGGCGAAGATCTGCTGAAGCTGGTCGGCGACAGGAAGAGCGCCGATGCCAGGACGGGGACGCTGGAGGACTGAGGGCCTATGCCTTTCGCCAAGCGCTTCATTGAATCCAGTTGCGTGGCCGTTCAATCGCCGCTATTGGAATCGCCATGAACATGCGCTCGATCAAGACCGTTTGGTGGTGGGCTCGCTGACAGCGGCCTGTTCGAACGCGTGCGCGTGAAAATAGAAGGTGGCCGCAACGGAATGTCCGGGCGGCCATTTGTTTTTTCAAGCCATGCCCGGGTCCGTCGCCCCAAGACGCTGATATAGCCAAGACGCTGATGGAGACGGCAATGACGACGAAAATTCTGGAGAACGGGGCGGAGCGCTTCGTCACGGCGGGTGGCGTGACGATTACCCGCGAGCGCCATGACCGGCCTTACGAAGGCGCGATCGACGGCTATATCGACGGGCTGAATTCACGCCGCGGCGCCGTGTTTTCCTCGAATTACGAATATCCCGGCCGCTATACGCGCTGGGACACCGCCATCATCGACCCGCCGCTGGTAATCTCGGCGCGCGGCCGCGCCATGCGCATCGAGGCGCTGAACAGCCGTGGCGAGATGCTTCTACCGGTGATCGGCAAAGCGCTCGGCGGCCTCGACGACGTGACGATCGCCGAGACGTCGAAAAGACTGATCCGCCTCGACGTGGCCAAGCCCGGCCGTGTCTTCACTGAAGAAGAACGCAGCCGCGTTCCCTCCGTCTTCACCGTGTTGCGCGCCATCACCGCTCTGTTCAAGACGGAGGAAGACGCCAATCTCGGCCTCTACGGCGCCTTCGGCTACGACCTCGCCTTCCAGTTTGATCCGGTCGACTACAAGCTTGAGCGCCAGCAAAGCCAGCGCGACCTTGTGCTGTTCCTGCCAGACGAGATCCTGGTCGTCGACCACTATTCGACCAAGGCCTGGACCGACCGCTACGACTATTCCACCGACGAGTTTTCGACGGAGGGATTGCCCCGCAACGAAATCGTCGAGCCGTTCAAGACCGCCGACCGCATTCCGCCTCGCGGCGACCATGAGCCCGGCGAATATGCCAATCTGGTGCGCAAGGCGATGGAAAGCTTCAAACGCGGCGACCTATTCGAGGTGGTGCCGGGCCAGATGTTCTACGAGCGCTGCGAGACGCCGCCCTCCGACATTTCCCGCAAACTGAAGACCATTAACCCCTCGCCCTATTCCTTCTTCATCAATCTCGGCGAAGGCGAATATCTGATCGGCGCCTCTCCCGAAATGTTCGTGCGCGTCAACGGCCGCCGCGTCGAGACCTGCCCGATCTCGGGCACGATCAAGCGCGGCGGCGACGCCATTTCCGACTCGGAGCAGATCCTGAAGCTGCTCAATTCGAAGAAGGACGAATCCGAGCTGACCATGTGCTCGGACGTCGATCGCAACGACAAGTCGAGGGTCTGCGACCCGGGCTCCGTGCGCGTCATCGGCCGCCGTCAGATCGAGATGTATTCGCGGCTGATCCACACCGTCGATCACATAGAGGGGCGGCTGCGCGAAGGCATGGACGCCTTCGACGCGTTCTTGTCGCATGCCTGGGCGGTCACCGTCACCGGCGCGCCGAAATTATGGGCTATGCGCTTCATCGAGCAGAACGAGAAGAGCCCGCGCGCCTGGTATGGCGGGGCGATCGGCATGGTCAATTTCAACGGTGACATGAATACCGGCATGACGCTTCGCACCATCCGCATCAAGGACGGCATCGCCGAGGTGCGCGCCGGCGCCACGCTGCTCTTCGACAGCATTCCCGAGGAAGAAGAAGCCGAAACCGAACTGAAGGCATCCGCCATGATCTCCGCCATCCGCGACGCCAAGTCAGGCAATGCCGCCGACACCGAACGCGCCACCGCGCGCGTCGGCGACGGCGTCAACATCCTGCTGGTCGACCACGAGGACTCCTTCGTCCACACGCTGGCCAACTATTTTCGCCAGACCGGCGCCAATGTCTCGACCGTGCGCACACCTGTGCCGGACGAGGTCTTCGACCGGCTAAAGCCAAATCTGGTCGTGCTGTCGCCCGGTCCCGGCACACCGAAGGACTTCGACTGCGCCGCCACCATCAAACGGGCCCGCGCGCGCGACCTGCCGATCTTCGGCGTCTGCCTCGGCCTGCAGGCGCTGGCCGAGGCCTATGGCGGAGAGCTGCGGCAGTTGCACGTGCCAATGCATGGCAAACCGTCACGCATCCGCGTGTCGAAGCCGGGCATCATCTTTTCCGGCCTGCCCAAGGAGGTGACGGTCGGCCGCTATCACTCGATCTTCGCCGATCCGGTGCGGTTGCCCGATGGTTTCGTCGTCACGGCCGAGACGGAAGAAGGCGTTATCATGGCCTTCGAGCACAGCAAGGAGCCGATCGCTGCGGTGCAGTTCCACCCGGAATCGATCATGACGCTCGGCCACAATGCCGGCATGCGCATCATCGAAAACATCGTTGCGCATCTGCCGCGCAAGGCCAAGGAAAAGGCGGCTTAGCTCCGGTTTCGGCGGCCGGAAGCAATCAATGTCCGCAATCGATCCGAAAACCGCCGCCAGGCGCAAGGTCGCCAGCCTCGCGTTCTGGTCGATCATCGTCGCTTTCGTCGTGCTCGGCCTGAAGCTGGCGGCCTGGCACGTCACCGGTTCCGTGGCGCTGTATTCGGACGCACTGGAATCGATCGTCAACGTCATTGCCTCGGCCGCCGCCTATTGGGCGATCCAGGTCAGCTACAAGCCGGCCGACCTGGATCATCCTTTCGGTCATCACAAGGCCGAGTATTTCTCGGCTGTTCTGGAAGGCGTGCTGATCGTGCTGGCAGCCCTTCTGATCCTCAACGAAGTGTGGTGGTCCTTGCAGCATCCCGTTCCGCTCGAACAGCCCTGGGCCGGCCTTGCCATCAACGGCGTCGCGACGGTGATCAACGCCTTCTGGGCCTTGACGCTGATCCGTGCCGGCCGTGCCGAGAAGTCGCCGGCACTGGTCGCCGACGGCAGGCACATCATGACCGACGTGGCGACCTCGGTCGGCGTGTTCATTGGTCTGGTCGGCGCCGTGCTCACCGGCTGGCAAGTCCTTGATCCCGCTCTTGCCGTTATCGTTGCGCTGAACATCCTGTGGCAGGGCTGGCACGTCATCGGCTCTTCGATGGACGGGCTGATGGATCGCGCCGTCGACACGCAGGAGCACATGCACATCCGCGACGTCATTTCGGCCAATTGCAAGGGCGCAATGGAAGTCCACGATCTCAAGACGCGCATTGCCGGCCGCGCCACCTTCATCGAGTTCCACCTGGTCGTCGATGCCGACATGTCGGTGGGCGCCAGCCACGTCATTTGCGACCGGATCGAGGATGCGCTGAAGGCCGAGATCCCCTCGGTGCGCGTCACCATTCATGTCGAGCCCGACGACGAGGCAAAGCTGCCCAAGGGCACGACGGCAGTGCCGTTCGCGTGAGGCGGTTCTGTAGGCCCTCAAAACTTCTCAAGGCGTGCAGGCGGATTGCGGCATCGGCTCCAGCCGGTAGACCTTGTCGTCGGATGCGGTCTCGCCTTCGGCCGTCTTCGAGCATAGGTCGATGATCGGCAGGCTGCTGTTGGGGTTGGCCAGCATCATCGTGCCGTTGGCGCCGCGGCGCAGATAAATCTCCTTGGCTGCGATGTCGCAGGAAAAGTCGCTCGTCTTTCCGCTCGCGACACAGCGCCACTGGTCCGCTTCGCCGTCACAACTGTAGCTCTGCGTGACCTCGGCGGCATTCCGGCGCGTGGTGACGGAAACAGCTATGTCGGCGCCGCTAGGCCAGCTTGCCGGATCGCCGTCCTTGGCGAAGGAGGCCAGCTCGATCGGGCCCCGGAAAACCCTGATGGTGTGGGTAAGCTGATCGGGATGCGAGCCGAGGTGCGCGGCATCGTAGTCGCGCCCGTAGCAGAACGGCTGGTCCGGTTTGAGCCGCTCACGCAGCGGTGCTCCCAGCGCCGGATCGACCGGATCGATGCGCGCGAATTCGGCCTTGCAGGTCTGCGCCGGCATACGGTCGAGCCGAAAGCCGTCGTCTTCTGTGCCGAGTGCCTGCTTGGCGTATTCCTTTTCACCCAGTTCATCCTCGGCGCCGGCATCGAGATAAAGGTCGCGATGCACGCCGGAGACGATCAACCGGCCTTTTTCATCTACGTTCAGTAAGGCCATGGTGCGGTCGCATTCCATGCCGCAATGAATCTCGCTCGACTGCGGATCATCCTTGCCGCACCAACCGCCAACCCACTCGGGTTTCTTGGCGCCGCGCACCGTCGTCGCCATGAAGCCGTTGTAGGCGGACGGACCGCTGCTCGGCTCCTCGTTCGGATGGCTGACCGGATCGCTGCCGTAGTAGAAGAAAATCCGTCCCACCTTCTGGTTCGGACGTACCTTGAGATGCGCGGCATCATAGATACGCCCGAAACAGGCATCCTTGCCGTCCGGGCTGAGTTCGGTGAGCTTAGGCGTATCGTCGGCAAGGGCGGTGCCGGTAACAGCGGCAAGCAAGGCGACACCAAGTCCGGCGCCCACAATGGTATTCGATGTCATCTGCCCCTCCTCGCCCGACAGGACGTGACTTCAACTTATGCTAGGATCGAGGCCGAAGCCACGCAATTTGCGAGGACGGCATTCTGGAGAACGACATGATGCGACGCCGCGATATTTTCCGCTTAAGCCTTGCCGGAGCCGCCGGTTTTTTCGGGCTGCGCCCGGTCAAGGCAGCGGCCGTGGAAGAGGAAAGGCAGAAGGTCGCCTATCACCTCAGCGACCTCGACAAGGTCGGGTTCATTTTGGGCAATATCAAGAACCATTATGAGGGCACTGGCGGCAAGGTCGAGATCGTGCTGGTCGTGCATGGCCCGGCACTCGCCGCTTTCAACTCGAAGAGCGCGTCAGCTGCCATTTCCAGCCGTTTTTCCGGCCTGGTCCGCGAGACCCCGCATGCTTGCGCCAACACCATGCACGGCATGGATATTGCGCTCACCGATTTGCTCGATGGCTTCCATGCCGCCGAGACCGGCGGCGTCGTCAAGCTCGCCGAATTGCAGCGCCAGGGCTACGCCTATTTGCGGCCCTGAACCTCTACTGACTTGAACATGAGGGCGGCGAGGCCCTACGAAGGGTGGGAGAGTCCCGGAGGAATAGACGTGCCAGCAACCACAACCACCCTTGTCACCCCCACCCTGGTCATCCCCGATCTCGCCGGCAAGGCAGTGCTGGTCACCGGCGCTTCGACCGGCATCGGGGCGGCACTTGCACTGGCCTACGCCGCGCAGAAATGCCGCGTCGCGCTGCATTACAATTCCAGTCGCGCGGCTGCCGAAAACCTGGCCGGGACCATCCGCAACGGAGGCGGCGAGATATTCCTGATCCAGGGCGATTTCTCGATCTCCGCCGATGTCGAGCGTGTCGTCGAGGACAGCGCGCAACACTTCGGCCGGCTCGATGGCCTGGTCAACAATGCCGGCGGCATGCTTGGGCGCGTACCCTATGCCGAGCAGACCGAGGCGCATTACGACGCGGTGATGGACCTCAATGCCCGCTCCGTGCTGACTGCCTCGCGCAAAGCGATGCCATGGCTGAAGCGCCAGGGCGGCTTCATCGTCAACACCTCGTCGATCGCGGCGCGCAATGGCGCCGGCGGCGGCGCCGGCCTTTATGGCTCGGCCAAGGCCTTCGTCTCCAATGTGACCCGCGGCATGGCCAAGGAACTGATCGGCTTCAACATCCGCGTCAACGCGGTGGCGCCGGGCACCATCGCGACGCCTTTCCACGAGCGCTATTCCACCGAGGAGCAGATGAAGGGCATGGTGGCCACCATTCCTCAGGGCCGCGCCGGCACGCCCGAGGACTGCGTCGGCGCCTATCTGTTCCTCTCGTCCGCTCTGTTGAGCGGTTACATCACCGGCCAGGTGATCGAGGTGAATGGTGGCCAGTTGATGCCGTGAGCGGCGACCTGCATACTTGCCGCGGAAGCCAACGGAGAAAACGGCAATGTACGGTCTGATCGGCAAGATGCGGGCGACGCGCGGCCAGCGCGACGCAATGATGGATGTCCTGCTTGCCAGCACCGGCGCCATGCCTGGCTGCCTGAGCTACATCATCGCCACCGATCCGGCCGATGCCGACGCGATCTGGGTGACCGAGGTGTGGACCGACCAGGCAAGCCACAAGGCTTCGCTGCAATTGCCGGAAGTCCAGGCGGCGATTGCGAAGGCGCGGCCGATCATCGCCGGCTTCGAATTCCAGGTCGAGACCCGGCCCGTAGGCGGCTTCGGCCTGCCGGCTGTCAAAACCGGCTGACGCATTTTTCACCGCCGCGGGGGTTCGCATCTCCCCGCTTCGGGGCTAAGACCGAAAAAATGGATTCCCTGCCAGACCAGCCGACCGTCGAACGCATGGCGCGTGTGCCCAAAGTCTGGCAGTGGCTGGCACTGCTGATCTTCTCGATCCTGTTTGCCGGCGCGCTTGAATTCGGCGCCTTGCCGGCAGCGCTGCTGATCGGACCGATGCTGGCGGCGATCCTGGCCGGCACAAACGGCGCCACGGTGCGCGTGCCGCGCCCTTTGTTCGGCGCCGCCCAGGCGATCGTTGGCTGCCTTGTCGCCGCTTCGATCTCCCCTGACATCTTTCCGGTCTTCTACAAGGAATGGCCGCTGTTCCTCGGCACCGTGGTGGCGACCGTTGCGGCGTCCAGCCTGCTTGGCTGGCTGATCAGCCGCTGGCGTATCCTGCCCGGCACCACTGCCGTCTGGGGCTCATCGCCGGGCGCGGCCACCGCCATGGTGCTGATGGCAGGCGCCTTCGGCGCCGACCAGCGCCTCGTCGCCTTCATGCAATATCTGCGCGTCATCTTCGTCTCGGTGACTGCCGCACTTGTTGCAAAGATGTGGGTCGACACATCAGGCATCGAGGTCCCGGCCGTCATCTGGTTCCCGCCGATCGATCCAACAGCCTTTGCCGGGACACTTGGCGTGGCGCTCGTCGGCAGCCTCATCGGAAAGCTGCTCAGGCTGCCGTCACCGTTCTTCCTCGGCACCTTCATTTTCGGCACTGCTGTGCATCTCGGACTAGGCGTGCCGATGCAGTTGCCGCCTTGGCTGCTTGCCCTCGGCTATACGATGATCGGCTGGACCATCGGCCTGAATTTCACCAGGGCAATTCTGCAGCACGCGACGCGGGCGCTGCCGCAGATCGTCGGTTCGATCATCATCCTCATCGCCTTCTGCGGCGGTCTCGGCTTCATGATCAGTCATGTGCTCGGCATCGATCCGCTGACCGCCTATCTGGCGACCAGCCCCGGCGGCATGGACAGCGTCGCCATCATCGCCGCCGCCGCACAGCACGTCGACATCTCTTTCGTCATGGCGCTGCAATCGGCCCGCTTCCTCGTCGTGCTGCTGGTCGGACCGAGCGTGGCACGGCTGGTGGCGCGAAGTCTGAGGGAGTAGTCTGCGGCTGCAGAAAGACCTGTAGCGCTGTCACATAAATGGACCGTCTCGCGGCCGCTGAAGGACCAGCCTAGTCGCTCAGGAATGCGTCCGGAAGGTATAGGAAACGCCAGTCGTTCCGCCCCACTTGCCTCTCTTTGGCTGCTCCTGTATGAAAACCGCCATGATCAACCGCGCCACCTCCGTCGCTTCCCGTCAGACCGGCTTTGCTGGCGAGACCGTGCGCGCGCTTGCTTCCGCTCTGCTGCTTCTCGGCCTTATCGGCGATCGCCGGGTTCGCTGAAGGAGCGCCCGGCGGTCGATCCGCCGCTCACGCGCATGCTCCTTGGCCAGTCTCAAAATTGGCAAGTCACATCAAGCGAATGAACATCTGGTAAAGGCGCCGCTCGGCACCAAATCCGCCTGAAGGCGGATCCCGCGAGCCGCCGGGAGAGACGACAATGAACGCACGAGAAGAGGTCCGCGCAGACAGCGGGGAGATGGCCAAGGATGCCCGGGGCATGCCGGAGGCAGCCCGGGGCATGCCGGAGGCAGCCCGGAAATACCAACCTTACCCGACGGTCGGTCTCACCGACCGCATTTGGCCTTCGAAGGTCATCGACAAGGCGCCGATCTGGTGCTCGGTCGACCTGCGCGACGGCAACCAGGCGCTGATCGACCCGATGGGCCACGAGCGCAAGGCGCGCATGTTCGCCCTGCTCCTCGACATGGGCTTCAAAGAGATCGAGATCGGCTTCCCGTCGGCCTCGCAGACCGATTTCGATTTCGCCCGCTGGTGTATCGAAGAGGGCAAAGTCTCAGCCGATGTCTCGCTGCAGGTACTGGTGCAGTGCCGGCCGGAACTGATCACCCGCACCTTCGAGGCGCTGCAGGGCGCCACCAACCCGATCGTGCATTTCTATAATTCGACCAGCGAATTGCAGCGCCGCGTCGTCTTCGAGAAGGACGTTGCCGGCATCAGGCGGATCGCCACCGATGCGGCCAAGATGATCACCGACATGGCGGCGAAGGCCGGCGGCGGTTATCGTTTTGAATATTCGCCGGAGAGCTTTACCGGCACCGAGCTCGAAGTGGCGCTGGAAATCTGCAACGCCGTCACCGAAATCGTGAAGCCGACGGCGGAAAACAAGCTGATCATCAACCTGCCGTCCACGGTCGAGATGTCGACACCCAACATCTATGCCGATCGCATCGAATGGATGTGCCGCAATCTCGACAGCCGCGAGAACCTGCTCATTTCGTTGCATCCGCACAACGACCGCGGCACCGGCGTTGCCACCACCGAACTCGGTCTGATGGCGGGCGCGGACCGCGTCGAAGGCACGCTGTTCGGCAATGGCGAGCGCACCGGCAATGTCGACATCGTCACGCTGGCGCTCAACATGTACACGCAAGGCGTCGATCCCGAGCTCGACTGCTCCGACATCAATCGGATGAAGGACGTCTATGAATATTCGAACCAGTTGAAGATCCCCGAGCGCCATCCCTATGTCGGCGAGCTCGTCTATACGGCCTTTTCCGGCTCGCACCAGGATGCCATCAACAAGGGCATGAAGGCGTTGCGCAAGGCCAACACGCCGTACTGGGAAGTGCCTTATCTGCCGATCGATCCCGCCGATGTCGGGCGCAATTACGAGGCGATCATCCGCATCAACTCGCAGTCCGGCAAGGGCGGCATCGCCTACGTGCTGCAGGCGGACTACGGCCTCAACCTGCCACGCAACCTGCAGATCGAGTTCAGTCAAGCGATTCAGGCGATCACCGACGCCGAAGGCAAGGAGGTGCCGGCCAAGCGCATCTACGAGCGCTTTCTCGACACCTATGTCGATCAGCCCGGCGCGCGGCTGAAGTTCCTCGACCACCATACCTATCCGGACATTGAGACCAAGGGCCGCCGTGCGGTGGAGGCGGTCATCCTCGACAGGGGCAAGGAGGTGACGATATCCGGCTCCGGAACCGGCCCGATCGACGGCTTTGTCGACGCGTTGTCGCGCCATGTCGGCGTGCCGATGTCGGTGCTCGACTATTCGGAGCACTCCCTGCAGCGCGGCTCGAATGCCTCGGCCATCTCCTATGTCGAGATGGAGCATCCCGGCGGCAAGCTGTTCGGCGCCGGCATCAACACCAACATCGTGGCCGCTTCGCTGGAAGCCGTGGTTTCCGCCGCCAATCGCATTGTCGGCCGAAAGGTCGACTAGACAAAGCCGTCGAAAGCTAACAGCGCTGGAGCAAGATGAACCCACATGGTATCTTCTTGCTCTGGCCTTTCGCGCCATTAACCACCGGGAAATTATCCGGTGGGGTACGCGATCGCATAATGGATGCATGCTTGTATGGCAGTGCAGGCTCTATATGATTGCGTCTCAACCTGTGCCGACTTCGAAAGGATCGACACTTGCAGCATGCCACGCCTGCCGCCCCCGCAGTGCGCGAGACGTTGGAGCGATTGCTAGCCAGCGAAACGTTCGGGAGATCCGAACGAGCGCGTAAGCTGCTTCGCTATCTGGTTGAGCGCGAGCAGGCAGGCGAAGCCGACAAGCTCAAGGGCTTTTCCATCGCGATGGATGTTTTCGGCAAGGACGGCGATTTCGATCCGTCGACCGACGCCGTGGTCCGGGTGCAGGCGGGCAGGCTGCGCGAGCTTCTGCAGCATTACTTCGCCAATGAGGGCGTTGCCGAGCCGATCCGCATCGCCATTCCGCGTGGCGGCTATGTTCCATCCTATGAACTCAACGCGATCCGCCTGCCGGCCGAGCCGGCGCCGAAGGAACACACCGAGGCGGCTGCCACCTTGTCGGGGTCGCTCGAAGAACCCCGCATGGCCGCACCTGCCGTATCGTTGATGTCCCCTGTCGTTCGCGAGCCGGCGCCGTCGCTGCTGCGCCATCTCCAGTTCTTCTGGTTGGCGATCGCTCTGGTCATCGCCATGCTGGGCGTGCTGATCCTTCGCCAAGGAAGCGGCGCATTGCTGGCGGGAAGCGATGCCGCGCCGACGATCGAAAACGCGGTGGCAACCGGCAGCATTGCGCCATGGGCTCCGATTGAAACCCTTCCGCTCGTCTACATTGCGGTGAAAACCAACAGCGCCGAGGCTGCCCGCGTCGCGGCATCGCTGCGCGCCGGCCTCAGCGGCTTCGATACGGTCAACTTCATCGGTCGGGACGCCGACGGCCCGCCCGATCCGGTCACCGATGCAATCAGCTTCGTATTCGATGTCTTGCCGGGACCAACGGCGGGCGATGTCACTCTGGAGCTTCAAAGCGTGGCGACCGGACGGGTCCTGCTGTCACGCAACTTGACTGCCGCCGACAGCACACCCTCCACCGTCGAGGATAGTGTCGCCGGCATTTTGAGTTCGGCCGTTCCCGCCTCTGGCACGATCTACAACTACATCGAACAGAGCGGCCTTCAGACCGGCCTGACGGAATGTCTGCTGCTCAACGACAAGTACTATCTCGACCAGGGCGCCAAAACCCATGAGGCTGCCTATCGCTGTCTCGAAAACCTGATCAACCGGGATGCGAAATCGTCACTCGTCTATTCGGAGCTTGCGACCCTGCATCTCGAGGCGGCCACAGATCACTACGCCTATCCGGCCGGCGCAACGATCGAACAGGCGATGTCGCTTGCCCGTCGCGCCGTGCAGATGGGGCCGACCAGTCCCTATGCCCACCGTGCCTATGGCTATCTCAATTCCCGCCTCGGCAATTCGGAGGAATCGATCCGCTGGATGCACAAGGCCTACGAACTCAACCCTTACGACCTCAGCATGGCGGCAGCTTACGCCTATGGGCTGATTTTTGCCGGCAGGTATAGGGAGGGTACACCGATCCTAGCTCACGCCGCCGAAACTTCCAGCGCCCATCCGACCTGGTGGGACTACGGGCTTTTCGTCGGGCAGTTCATGGCGGGCGATATGAATAAGGCCGCGCTTGCCAGTGATGCGTTGCAAGCGACGCCGACCAAATCGCACTATCTGGCTGCGCGGCTGATCGGCGCGAAGGCAACCGGCCGCAATCAACTGGCGAACGAACTCGCGGACGAGATGACTGTCAAATTTCCGAAATTCACTGCAGATCCGCGCGCAACCTTTGTCGAGCGGAGATACCCCGCCGATCTGATCGACCGGCTGGTCGAGGCCTTGCGTGCCGCCGGGCTCGGCAATGCCAGCTAGCGCTTCTAACGCACGGCTGATCGCGGAAATTTACTGGCCATCGGCTTGGACAAGGCGCAGTCGAGCCACAATCTGGAATCTCGCGTCCTGTTTGATTTTTCAATAAAACCATAAATTCATGATTTCATCCCTTTACGCTGCCGAACGGGGCGCCGGCCCGAAGACGGTTGTCTTCCTGCATGGCTTCGGCGGTTGTCACGGCGACTGGCAGGAGGTGATTTCGACACTGGCACTTGGTTCACGGACGCTGGCCTATGATCTTCCGGGCCATGGGCTATCCCTCGACTTCCCGGGTGGCGGTCCGGCCAAGGCGGCCGCTCGAGCCGTTCTTGCAGACCTCGCCGCACGCAGAATTAGGAGGGTGCATCTCGTCGGCCATTCGATGGGCGGGGCGGCGGCAGTGCTGATGGCATTGGCCGAGCCCGAAAGGATAGCCTCGCTGACGCTTCTGGCGCCGGGCGGTTTTGGGACTGAGATCGACGGGCCGCTGTTGCGCCGTTACGCGGCCGCTGCCGGCAAGAGTGAAATTCGCGCCTGCCTCGCCGCCATGTCCGGACCGCAAAGCCTGCCCTCGGACCGCATCGTGGATATGCTTGGCGAAATGCGTGCGCGTCCCGGCCAGTTGCAGAAACTTGTCGAGATCGCGGCCTCTATGACCAGGGGTGATCGGCAGGGCGTCATCCCGCGCGAACGGCTCGAAACACTTGATATGCCGGTGATGGTGGTTTGGGGGATAGATGACGCTGTGCTGCCCTTCACACAGGCCGATGGTCTGCCGGCGCATTTCCACCTGCACCACGTGTTGGAGGCCGGCCATATGCTGGTCGAGGAAGCGCCCGGCCTGATCGCCGAGATCGTCCGCCGCAACATGAAACGCCGCAGCAGGCCGCTTCGTCCAAAATCCGCCGCCGCGGCGAATCGATCCCTGCCTGCCAAAGACTGATGGCGCGGGTTCGGGCTGGGTTTTGTCTGGTAAGCCGCTTAAAGGCTTATCGATCTCGCAAGTGCATTTTGCCAACGGCTGTGTTAATTCGGTGTTAACCAAACCCGCGAGGCAACGCCGATGAAGGATGCAGGCGAGAACATCACCCAGATCGATCAGTCGCGAAAACTGTCCGACGCCATACGTGACGTGAAAAACGCCTTCGCCGATCGCGACGACGTCGTAGTCGATATGCGCGAGGCGCATCGCATGCGGCTCGATTTGCTTGCCGCCGAACTCGCGCCCATCTTCGCCGACGTGCCCGCCGACATGGACAATTTCGACTTCGCCGTCTCGTCCGGGCTGCAGCCGCGCCTATGGATCGACGCCGTCAGCCATGTCGCCATGGGGCGCGACCGCCGCACCTATCGCTTCCTCAAGGACACACGCATCGGCCGGGTGGTGCTCGCCGAATCAACCGAAATGAAACCGGTTGCCGATCAGGTGACGCGCTACGTCGCGGAGCGCGTCGTCGAACGCCAGCGAATGATGGAAGGCGGGATCGAGCAGGCCGTCGCCGGCCTGAAACGTGCCTTGGTCCCGGAAGCCGAGCCGCCACTGCGATCCGTGCCGCGCGGCAAGGGTTGGTCGGCCTTTCTCTCCGGTCTTGGCTTGATCGCCGCCGGCGCCCTGGTCGGGCTGGCTGTATCGATCGTGTTGTTCTGGGACCGCCTTGTTGCGATGGGACTGAGCTTTAGACCATGATCCTGAACCGAAGGTCCGCGTAGCGAACACTGGAATTCCGGTTTTCGGGATAAATCATGGTCAAACAAGAAGATCGAGTCCATCCCGATTCCATCGGCATGGAATAGGCTCTAGGCCATAGCGTCCGCGCCAAGCTCCAGAATCTCCAGATCGGAAGGCGGGATGGCCGGCCCGGTCAGGCCACGTCGCGTCAGCCTGATCCGCCAATTGTCCTTTTCGCCATCGATCTCCAACAGATTATATTGCGCCGCCGGACGCCTGCCGCCTGGCGCCTGCCCTGCGGCGGCGACGCCGACCACTGGAATTTTGGCGCCGCGCCCATTGATGGAGAACAGCGTCGGCTCATGCGAATGGCCGTGCAGCACAAGCTCGGCCCCGTGCCGCTGAACGACCTTGTGGAAGCGGGCAATGCCGAACAGCCGCTTGGGCTGCGAAACGGCGCCGCGCACTGGCGGGTGGTGGATCATGATCACCCGGAACAGTCCGCGCTTGGCCGTAGCATCGAGCACTTCGCGCAGCCTTTCCGCCTGGTCTTCCAGAAAGAAGCCGTTGGCCATGAACGGAGCCGTGGCCCGCGCCGTCGTCACACCGATCAGCGCGACGTTGCGACGCACGCGCAGATACGGAAAAGCGTCGCGGTCGATAGGCGTATTGACGCCGTCGCCGGTCATCCAAGCCGTCCATGACCGGCAGGCCTTGTCGAAGGCGCCAGGCACATAGGCGTCGTGGTTTCCTGGAACGACCGACACATCATCGGGAGGACCCAGCGTCTCCAGCCAGTGCTTGCCCATCTCGATCTCGCCATCGAGCGCCAGATTGACCAGATCGCCGGTGACAGCAAGGTGATCCGGTGCGCTCGCCTTGATATCGGCGAGGATCGTGTCGATGACGGCATCGCGCATGTGGCGGCGGCGGTTGCGCTGCCAATTGACGTAACCGACCACGCGCTTGGAGGCGAGATCGCGATAGGTTACACCGGGAAGCGGTCCCAGATGGATATCGGAAATATGCGCGAGCCTGAACATCCTCTCTTCATAAGCGACGCGCGCACTGCTTTCCACCCTCGGTTTCGTGGGTGATGACGCAGCCCGATCTGGAGCAAGTTTTCCGCCAGGCCGGCTGGCCGGGTCTCAGGG
Organism: Mesorhizobium sp. M5C.F.Cr.IN.023.01.1.1; assembly: GCF_003997585.1. NCBI lineage: Bacteria > Pseudomonadati > Pseudomonadota > Alphaproteobacteria > Hyphomicrobiales > Phyllobacteriaceae > Mesorhizobium > Mesorhizobium sp. M5C.F.Cr.IN.023.01.1.1. Next base: position 26,296 of record NZ_RZSU01000054.1, read on the forward strand.
CAAGGCTGTTTCATCTGTATTTCGTGCTGCGGCGGCCGATGACGCTCGGGGTACGCGGCTTGATCCACGACCGCTCGTCCAATTCCGTCTTCCTCATTCGCCACACCTATGTACCGGGCTGGCAGCTTCCCGGCGGTGGCGTCGAGTTGGGCGAGACGATGATCGAAGCGCTGGCGCGCGAGCTCTCCGAGGAGGGCAATATTGCATTGACCGCGCCGCCGGTGCTGAAATCGATGCATTTCAACCGTCGGGCCAGCCGCCGCGACCATGTCGGCCTCTACTTGGTCGAGCAGTTCAACCAGACGGCGCCGAAGGTGCCGGACCGCGAGATCGCCGCAGCCGGTTTTTTTCCGCTCGACCGCCTGCCGGAAGCAACGACGCCGGCCACACTGCGACGGATTGCCGAGATTTTCGGCGGCGCAGCGGCGTCGCCCTACTGGTAGGTCACGCCGCCTTCCTGAACCGTTTGCGATCATGCGGCGCCGCGTAGTCCAGTTCCGGTCCGACCGGCACGATGTGCGTCGGGTTGATCGTTTCGTGGCTGCCATAATAGTGCGCCTTGATGTGGTGCAGGCTCACCGTGCCTGCGACGCCCGGAACCTGATAGAGGTCGCGCAGATAGTTCGACAGGTTCGGATAGTCGGCGATGCGGCGCAGGTTGCACTTGAAATGGCCGACGTAGACCGGATCGAAGCGGATCAGCGTGGTGAACAGCCGCCAATCGGCCTCGGTGATGCGGTCACCGACGAGATAACGCTGGCGAGATAGACGATCCTCGAGTTGATCGAGCGCCGAGAACAGTTCGCCAAAAGCTTTTTCATAGGCCGTTTGCTTGGTGGCGAAGCCGGCGCGATAGACGCCGTCGTTGACTGAGGGATAGACCAGCGCATTGACCGCGTCGATTTCGCCGCGCAGTGCTTTCGGATAGAAATCGAGGCTGGCATCGCCCCATTTATCGAAGACTGAATTGAGCATCCGGATGATCTCGGAGGACTCATTGGAGACGATTGTTTGTTCTCGCCTGTCCCACAGAACCGGGACCGTCACGCGGCCGGAATAGGCGTGATCGGCCTTGGTGTAGATCTGATGCAGGAAATCGAAACCGTAGAGCGTGTCGCCGGTGGCGCCGTCCTCGGCCAGGAAGGTCCAGCCGTGGGCGCCCATGAAATGATGGACGACCGAGACGGAAATCACGTCCTCGAGTTTCTTCAGTGCTCGAAAGATCAGCGTCCGGTGCGCCCAGGGACAGGCAAGCGAGACATAGAGATGGTAGCGGCCCGGCTCGGCCTTGAAGCCGCGCTTGCGGCCTGCGGCCGGCGTACCGTCAACCGTGACCCAGTCGCGCCATTGCGACTGCGCCCGCACGAACTCGCCGTCGCTGCGCTTGGTGTCGTACCCGCTGTCCTGCCATTTGCCGCCCACCAGCAATCCCATGCGATGTCCTTTCGTCTTCGTAGGGATGTAGGCACAAACCGAAGATGCGGAAATCGCCAGGCGTTGAACAGTTCGTCAATCGCCAGGGCGGCAACCGAAGGCGGCAAGCAAACGCCCGATTGCAGTGGCTGAAGATTGGTGCTAGCGGAAAATCCGCATGTTCGACTTCGCTTTGATCCGGTTCGACCGACGACGAAAGGGCGCCCGCGCTTGATGAAGCGCTGACTGGCGAACGCTGCCGTTTGCAGCAAACCTTTTCCCGTATACCGGAACGCAAAGACCATGAGCCTTGCCGACGTGAAATACCTGCCGGAAAATCCGGCGCATGACCCCGAAATCGAAGCCATAAACGATGAAGCCTTCGGGCCGGGCCGTTTCGTGCTGGGCGCCTACAAGATCCGTGAGGGCGGCCCGCACGAACGCGCCCTGTCCTTCGTGGCCGTCGATGGCGATATCGTTGTCGCCTCGGTGCGCATGACGCGCATCGCGGCCGGTGCCGGTCGCGCGCTGATGCTCGGACCGCTTGCCGTGCGGCCGGCCTTCAAGAATCTCGGTATCGGCCGCCGGCTGGTGGCAATCGCGCTGGAGGCCGCAGCCAAGGCCGGCACGCCGGCCGTGATGCTTGTCGGCGACGAGCCCTATTACGGCCCGCTCGGCTTCAAGAGAATCCCGCGTGGGCAAATCTCCATGCCGCGCCCGGTCGATCTCGACCGGCTTTTGTCGCACGAGATAGTGCCGGGCGCGGTGGCAAGGCTGGTGGGGGAGGTTTGCCACGCCGATCAGGCAAGGATTGCCGCGAACGTCGCCGCGATGGCGTGACGGTCCGGATGCTGTTGCGCCGTCCTGTCGGGCTTCGTAGCATGTGGCCGATGGTGCATGTCGCCCAAAAGTGCGCAGCGGTTTTTGGGGTAACGATATGCATAAAAACAGAGATTTGAAGCGCGTCGATTGAATTCGTTTCAACGCGACGCGCTTTAGATAACGCGAGCGCTTTAGGTGGAGGACGCCGACATGAACCCGAACGGCCAGATTGCGATCGTCACCGGCGGCGGCTCCGGCCTCGGCGAAGCGACGGCACGTGCACTGGCCGCGAAGGGCGCGGACGTTGCCATCCTCGACCTCGGCATCGAGCGTGCGGCGAAGATTGCGGCCGATATCGGCGGCATCGCCATCCAATGCGACGTAAGCAGCGCCGACGGCGGTGCTGCTTCAGTGGCGGAAGTGGTAAAAAAGTTCGGCGAACCCCGTATCCTGGTCAATTGCGCCGGCATCGCCATCGGCATGAAGACGATCGGCAAGGACGGCCCGCACCCGCTCGATCAGTACCGCAAGGTGATCGAGGTCAATTTGATCGGCACCTTCAACATGATCCGCCTCGTCGCCGACCGGGCCGCGAAGCTTGAGCCGCTGGAGGGCGGCGAGCGCGGCGTCATCGTCAACACGGCATCGGTCGCAGCCTATGACGGTCAAATCGGCCAGGCGGCCTACTCAGCCTCCAAGGGCGGCGTCGTCGGCATGACGCTGCCGGTGGCGCGCGACCTTGCCCGGTCGGGCATTCGCGTCTGCACCATCGCGCCCGGCATCTTCAAGACGCCGATGATGGCCGGCATGCCGCAAGAGGTGCAGGATTCGCTTGGCGCTGCGGTACCCTTCCCGTCCCGTCTAGGCGAGCCTTCCGAATATGCAGCGCTTGTGCTGCACATCGTCGAAAACCAGATGCTCAACGGCGAGACCATCCGCCTCGATGGCGCCATTCGCATGGCGCCGAAGTAGCCGACCATGAGTGCCGAAGTCGCCCCGCAGGCGAAGACCGGCCCGCTCGCCGGCCTGACGGTGATCGAGATGGCCGGGATTGGACCGGTGCCGCTAGCCGGCCTGATGCTGTCGGAGATGGGAGCCGAGGTGCTGCGCATCGAGCGGGCTGGGTCGACCCGGCCGTTTCTGACGCTACCGGATGAATACGACATCGACCGTCACGGCCGCTCCATCCTGCGGATTGACCTGAAGCGCTGGGAAGGCGCCGAACTGGTGCTGCGCCTTGCCGAAAGGGCCGACATGCTGATCGAAGGGTTTCGTCCCGATGTCATGGAGCGGCTAGGTCTTGGGCCGGACGCGGTACTGGCACGCAACTCGGCGCTGATCTACGGCCGCACGACCGGATTCGGCCAGGACGGACCGCTATCGGATCGTGCCGGCCACGACATCACCTACCTCGCCTATTCGGGTGTGCTGCATGCCATCGGCCAGGAAGGAGGCCGGCCAGTCCCACCGCTCAACCTCGTCGCCGACTATGGCGGCGGCGCCGTGATGCTGGTTGCCGGCGCACTGGCCGCCCTGTTTGAGCGTTCGCGCTCCGGCAGGGGCCAGGTGATCGACGCCGCGATGACCGAGGGCGCCTCGATGCTCATGACACCTGTGCACGCCTTGATGGCAGCGGGCCTGTGGAGTGACATGCGCGGCGCAAACCTGCTCGATTCCGGCGCGCCCTTCTACGATACCTATGAGACGGCGGACGCACGCCACGTCGCCGTCGGCTGCCTTGAACCCCGGTTCTTCGCCGAATTCGCAAGACTGCTGCCGCTCGACGAACGTTTTGTACGCGGCCAATACGACAGGACATTGTGGCCGCAGATGCGCGCCGCCATTGTCGATCGAGTCGGGCAGAAGACACGGGACGACTGGGACCGTCTCTTTGCTGCGACCGATGCTTGTGTTGCACCGGTTCTGTCGCTGCGGGAAGCCAGGGATCATCCCCACAATCGCGCTCGCAACGCCTTTGTGGCGTCGGGTGCGCTTGAGCGCCCCGCCCCGGCGCCGCGTTTTTCGCGCTCCCGGCCGACGCTTGCCGCTATGCCGGCCGATCACGATTGTCAGGCGGCGACCGTGCTGGCACGCTTCGGCCTTCCCGAAATCGAAACTGAGGCCCTTGTCAAATCCGGTGTGATAGGTTGATAACCAGAGAATAAAAATCAGCTTAAGACGGTGTGGATTTTGGCCGACCGAAAGAAGGACGTGATCCGCGAGACCGATGCCGAAGCGATCAGGCTGGCAAAAACGCTGATCCGCAGTGCCCGTTTCGGAGCGCTGGCGGTAATCGAACCCGGGACCGGTTCGCCGCTGGCCAGCAGGGTTGGCGTCGCCACCGATCTCGACGGCGCGCCGCTGATCCTTGTATCGATGCTGTCCGCCCATACCGGCGCGATCCTTGCCGATCCTCGCTGTTCGCTGCTTGTCGGCGAGCCCGGCAAGGGCGACCCGCTGGCGCACCCGCGGTTGACGCTCGTCTGTCGGGCAGCACGGCTTGAGCGTGGATCCGGCGAGCACGCCCGCGCCGACCGGCGCTATCTCAACCGCAACCCCAAGGCGAAGCTCTATGCCGGTCTTGGCGACTTCTCGATCTTCCGCCTCGAGCCGGAGCGCGCCAGTCTCAACGGCGGCTTTGGCAAGGCCCACTTGCTCGAGCGCGCCGATCTGGTCACAACCGCGCCGATCGTCGAAGAGCTTGCCGCTGGAGAACAATCCGCCCTCGACCACATGAATGCGGACCATAGCGACGCAATTGCCGTCTACGCGCGCCACTTCGCCAAGGCGGTGGGCGACGGCTGGGTCGTCACCGGCTTCGACGCCGACGGCATGGACCTGGCGCTGGGCGACGATGTCTGCCGGGTGTTCTTTCCCGAGCCATTGAGGACGGCGCGTGAGCTCAGGCATGTTCTGGTCGACATGGCAAAAACCGGCAGAGTGGCGGATTAAACACAGTCCGACAGTTAATCGTGTCGGGTCGAAAGCAAGTCTTGAGGTTTGAGCGAGATGTTCTACGCTTTCCCGGTAGCGTTGAATCGCCAGCGCACATTCGCGAGTGAGCCTATGGAATCAGACGCTATTGCCCCCATAGCGCCGGATGAGCAGGAAGGCATGGGGGATCGATGGTCTCGAAAAAGCTAATCGCCAATGCCGAATCAGCGGCTGCGTTTCTGACGCTGATGGGCAACGAGAAACGGCTGTTGATCATGAACTATCTGGCCGACGGTGAAATGTCGGTCGGCGCTATTGCCGAGAAGGTTCTGCTCAGCCAATCCGCCCTGTCACAGCATCTGGCCAAACTGCGGGCGCTCGATCTCGTCGAGACCCGTCGCGACCGGCAGATGATCTACTATTCCTGTAAATCCGATGCCGTGCGCGAACTTCTCAACACGCTGGACGGAATTTTCGGCGAGGGTGAGCTATCGCAGATGGCATACCGCCCGCGTCGCTCCGGGACGTAACCGGCCAATGCATGTCGCCCAAAAGCCTGCCCTTGGGCTTGACCGAGGGTGCGAAGCGGTTTTGGGATAACGACATCCGTAAATGCAAGAACTGGCCCGGGCACCCTTACCTCGCTAACGATTCTAAGAGCGACTTGCGTCCAGTTGGACGCAGAAAGTACGCTCTAACACTTTGGATCCACGCGTCGTGCTGTCGGAAAGCCCACCACGATCGGGCCGATGCGAGTCAGCTGAGGCAAGCATGCGCCCCATTCGTATCGACGACCCGCAAGACCCGCGCGTCGCCGCTTATCTCGACATCCGCGAGCGCGATCTTGCCGGCCGGCAGGGCCGTTTCGTCGCTGAAGGAAAGGTGGTGCTCGAAATGCTGCTCGGGGCCAAACGCTTTGCGGCCGAATCGGTGCTGGTACTCGAAAATCGGCTGGCAGGCCTCGACGGAACCCTGCGCAAAGCACCCGTGGACCTTCCGGTCTACGTGGCGGCCAGCGAGGTCATGGACAGGATTGCCGGCTTTCACATGCATCGCGGCATATTGGCGATTGGCCGCAAAGGCGCGGCGCAGCCTGCAGAGGCCTTGCTGGATACCCTGCCCGCCCGGGCGTTGATCGTCGTGCTGGTCGGCATCGCCAACCATGACAATATGGGCTCGATCTTTCGCAACGCCGCCGCCTTCCGCGCCGATGCCGTGTTTCTAGACTCGACATGCTGCGATCCTCTGTACCGCAAGGCGATCCGCGTTTCGGTCGGCGCCGCGCTGAAAGTTCCCTTCGCCTCCTTCACTGAGACCACCGGCTTCACCACAGTGCTCGACCAGCTGGGCTTCGGCCAGTTCGCTTTGTCGCCGCGCGGGCGAACCGGCATCCGCAATGCGAAAAGGACTGAACGGCTGGCGCTCTATCTCGGCACCGAAGGCGAAGGCCTGCCCGAAAGCCTGCTCGCCCGCCTGCGGACGGTGCGGATCGATATGGCAGAAGGCTTCGACAGCCTGAATGTCGCCGCCGCGTCAGCATCGCCTTACATCATTTTTCGGCAAGCAGGACCTGAGCCGCAGAAGACAGCATCACTGCCTGGGTTCAATGCGTCGATTCGGCCTTCTGCAGCGCCCGCACGCGATCGGCAAGGCTGCGTTCGCCGCTTCCCGGTTGGTCGGGTGCCGCAAGAACCTTTGCGATCGGCGACTCCGGCCCGTCGAGCTTCGCCGTCAGGGCGACGACTTGCGCCGCCAGGTCGCTCATCTGCTCACGCAATGCAGCGCTGGCGCGGCGCGCATCGTCGCCGTCTTCGGATTTGGATGCCCCGAAGGCGGCAAGCTCCGTTTTCAGTTTCTTGTTCTCGCGGGCCAGTTCCGTCAGCCTCGCCTCCAACCGCTCTCGGTCGCTGTCGAGCTTGGCGATGGTTTTTTGGATGTCGTCATCGCCCTTGACGGCCGCATCGCCCTGACTACCTTGCACGCCGACGAGACGCACCGCCGAGGCGTTTTCCACGCTTTCGCTTTTCGACTTTTGGCGAAGCCGCGCGATTTCCTTTTCGCGGCGGTCAAGCTTGTCCTCGCGATCGGCAAGCGTGGCGAGCAGGCGCTCGACCTTCTTGTCCAGTTCGCCGGTCCTTTTCTTCTCGGCCTTCAACGCGTCTCGTGCGGCCTTGCTCTCGGCCGCGCTCTCCTGTTGGCGCCTGTCCGCCTCCTTGCGCTGGCCACGCAGCACCGAAATGTCGTCGGCCAGCTTTTGCAGTTCGGACTCGCGCGCCACAAGCTCGATCTGACGGCTGCTGGAAGAAAAGCTGGCGTCGTCATACATATGCTCCAGTTTTTTCAGCTCGAGCACACGCTTTTCCAGGGCATGTTCGGTTTGAGCAAGCCGATCCGACAAAAGCTGCAGCTGGTCTTCGCGCTGTCGAAGGTCTTCGCCCTTGGCCTCGAGTTCGGAAAGGGCCTGGTTCTTGTCCTTCCGCTCGAGCGCCAGCTCCTTCAGTGCCTCGCGGCCGCGGCTGATCTCGACAAGCTGTTCGGCCGCTTTCTCGCGCAACGACTTGACGCTCATTTCAAGCCGGCGTGTCGACATCGCGAACTCGGCGCGGATGCGATCCTTCTCCGCCTGAATCTCGGCCAGCGTCAGCGGCATCGAGCCCTCGACGCGTTTGCGCGTCAGCATCACGGCCCGCCGCCAGATGGCCGGGGCAATCATCAGCGCCACAAAACCGGCGCAGAGAAAGCCGAGGACAAAGAACAGGACCGACTGAACCAAGGTGACTATCCGTTATGGGACCGTTAGGGACTGTGCCACGTTCGCATGACGGAATTCCAGTGCTGCGGCAAGGGTCTGCCGCAGCAATGTTCAAGTCGTCGACCCTGGAACCAATCGGGATGACGAGGCAACCGCCTGCTCAGAACGGATTCCAGGTGGCACGCTGGGTAAGCTTGAGATAACCGAGATTGACGCCAAGCCGGGCGCCTACGCCGGTCCGGATCGGCACCAGCAGCACATTGTTGTTCTTCATCACGTTGAAGCCGACGCCAGCCACGAGATAGGCGGAGCCGGCAACGCCGCCGAAACGATTGTAGAGGCTGTTCACGTCGTCGAGATTGTAGACCAGCATCATCACCCGCGAGCCCTCGCCGCCAAAATCCCAGCCGAGCGACGGGCCCTGCCAGAACACTTTGTGATCGCCGGCATTCTTGGTGTAGAGCGTGCCTTCGCCATAGGTCAGGCCACCGATCAGCGCGCCCGAGCCCTCCTCGCCAAGCAAATAGCCATTAGGCAGGCCGTAGGAGGCGAAAATCTTCTCGACGACGGTGGCGAGACCGCCCGACGTCGCGCCGAAGAATTTATGACCGGAATCGACGATCTCCTGAGCGGTGTATTCCTGGGCCCGCGAAGGCGAGGTTGAAAAGACGACGACAAGGCCCATGAGAGCGATCGCCATTGAGAGGACACGGAAAGAACTCCGGTCGTAGTATCGGGAAAACATGCTTCCAATCTCCGTCAGGGAGCACTTTCGCCGACGCCTCGCATCCGTGCGGCTCTTTGGCGGCCGTTAAGGATGACTGTTATGGGCAAACTATGCCGTAATCCTTTTTCAACCATTAAGCTTTCACATGAAGATGGCGGTTAGAAGGCTGGTTTCGAGCTGGTTTCGCGTCGCCCCGCAGTATCCGCACCCTGCGTGAACACACCATTTTCGATAACGGCAATTCCGGATTTGTTGCTGCACGCTCAGGCGCTGTGTATTCAGTAGGCCTTGGGAGAGAGCGTGATTCGTGTGGACAGGCGTGATCATCGATCGCCCGGCCATTTTTAGTGAAATTTTGCAGGGACTTTCGCCGATGGCCGAGCTTTTCACCCTTTCCGCCCCCGATCTCGCAGCGCTTTTGTGCAGCCGGGTCTGCCACGACATCATTTCGCCGGTCGGCGCCATAAACAACGGGCTTGAGCTGCTCGACGAAGGCGGCGCCGACGAAGATGCCATGAAATTGATTCGCCAGAGCGCCAGAAACGCTTCGGCCCGCCTGCAATTCGCCCGCATCGCCTTCGGCGCAGCCGGTTCTGCCGGCATGATGATCGACACGGGGGACGCCGAGGCCGTTGCGATCGCCTTTTTGAAGAACGAAAAGCCGGAACTGGTCTGGAACGGAACCCGTGCGCTGCTGCCCAAGAACAAGGTGAAGCTGCTGCTCAACCTCATTCTCGTCGCCAACGCCGCCATTCCGCGAGGCGGTAAGCTTACGGTTACGCTTGAAAACCTCGACACAGAACCACGCTTTGCGCTCGCCGCGAGCGGTCCGATGCTGCGCGTGCCGCCCAAATTCCTGGAACTCCATTCCGGCAACAAGCCTGAGGAACCGATCGACGCGCATTCGGTGCAGCCCTACTACACGCTGCTTCTGGCGCGCGAGGCGAACATGACGATATCGATACACGCTACCGCAGAAGAAATCGTGCTATCGGCCGCTTAAAGTTACTAAGGTGAGTGACAAGAACAGATAAGTATTTTTAGACAATGTTTACTACGCCTTCACGGTCGAATGAAATGAACCTTCCAGGCTAGTTCGACCGACGCATCGTCAAGAAGTTTCCGTAAAAGCTGGTCTTGCAAAAATTTTATCTATTGGCTTTTCAGCTTCTTTACCGGATTGATCCTACCGTGCCTTTCAGTACCGCGACGCTGCCGGATTGCCGCATGGAACAGAGGGCCCGGAAATGAAACGCTGCATGTTCATCGACGATTCGAGCGTCATCAGGAAGGTCGCAAAGCGCATCCTGGGTGGTTCCGACATGCTGGTCATCGAAGCTGCGCGCGGTTTTGACGCGGTCGAGATGTGCACCGCTGACATGCCGGATATCATCGTTGTCGACGGCGCTTTGCCGGACATGCAGGCAGAGGACGTCATCCGCCGCGTACGCACAATGGAGGGTCCGATACGGCCCCAGATCCTCATTTCGCTGGTTGAGGTCGACGTCGCTTCGATCATGCGGGCAAAGCGCGCCGGCGCTCAAGGCTATCTGCTGAAGCCGTTCAATCGGCCGCAACTTCTCGAGTGCTTCCGCACCCTGAGAATTGCAGCCTGATTCGCCGACCCCTGGCGCATGGCCCTGAAAATCGGCGCTCTAATCTCTGCGCTATAACGCAAAGTCCGGCCGAAGCCGGATTTTGTCGGAAAATCAATCGGATCGGCGTCGTCAGCTCAGGCGCTGACGCGGATATCTTCCGGCTCGCGCAGCACATAGCCGCGACCCCAAACCGTCTCGATGTAGTTCTGGCCGCCGGAAGCGGCGTCGAGCTTCTTGCGCAGCTTGCAGATGAAGACGTCGATGATCTTCAGTTCCGGTTCGTCCATGCCGCCGTAAAGGTGGTTGAGGAACATTTCCTTCGTGAGCGTAGTGCCCTTGCGCAGCGAGAGCAGCTCCAGCATCTGGTATTCCTTGCCGGTCAGATGCACGCGCTGGCCACCGACCTCAACGGTCTTGGCGTCGAGATTGACCACCAGGTCGCCGGTGGTGATGACCGACTGGGCATGGCCCTTGGAACGCCGCACGATAGCGTGGATGCGGGCGACCAGTTCGTCCTTGTGGAACGGCTTGGTCATATAGTCGTCCGCGCCGAAGCCGAGGCCACGTACCTTGTCCTCGATGCCGGCCATGCCGGAGAGGATAAGGATCGGGGTCTTCACCTTGGAAAGGCGAAGTGTTCTCAAGACCTCGTAACCCGACATGTCGGGCAGATTGAGATCGAGAAGGATGATGTCGTAGTCGTAGAGCTTGCCTAGATCGACACCTTCTTCGCCAAGATCGGTCGTATAGACGTTGAAACTTTCCGATTTCAGCATCAGCTCGATGCTTTGTGCGGTCGCACTGTCATCTTCTATCAGCAGAACACGCATTTCATTCCCCTTTTCTGCTGCCGGACCATTTCACGACCCGTCCAGGACCGGAGCAGTGATTGCCTGAGCAGAGGCTGCCATCGAATGGTTAACAAAACCTAATTCCGTGCCGCTGACGGTATCAGATTTTTTAACCCCTTTCTACACCTTGTTGAATCTAATAGTGAATCACAGAACGAAAACGCTAATGCAAAACATTAATGACTCCGACTAAGTGACTCCAGAGACTCGCTGGCCGTGCTTCCGCATCGAGAGCCGGAATTTTTACCCGGCCTTAAGTCCTGAGCCGTATGATTAACAATGCCCGTAAACGAATGGTTACCGCCGGCAAAAAACTTTAGGAATTTGTTTCCCATAGTTCCGGTAAAGTCGGTGGAGATGGGTGAAGCCTGAGTTTGCCAGGTGGATTGGACGATATGTGCAGGTGTGCGTTTCCAGGAGTACCGAATCATGAAGTCACGTGAAAACCTCGTTCGGCTGAAGCAGTTTCAGGTGAACGAGAAGCGGCGGCAATTGCTGCAACTCGACATGATGATCGCCGAATTCGAGCGCATGGCTGTCGAACTGGAGCTTCAGATCACGGCCGAAGAAAAGAAAGCCGGCATTACCGACATCAACCATTTTGCCTATCCGACCTTCGCCAAGGCAGCGCGCCTGCGCCGCGACAATCTCAGAAATTCGCAAAGCGATCTCGCCCAGCAACGAAGCGTTGCCGAATCACTGCTCGGCGAAGCCGAAGCGGAGCTTTCCAAAGCGGAAATGCTCGAATCACGCGACACCAAGATTCGCGATGCCGAGACCGGCGGCCGCAGCGCCATGATCGGCTGAAAACAAGGCTTTAAGGCCAGCCAACACCCAGCGATCAGGGCGTTGCTCATCTGGAACGTCGCCGCTCATTGGTCGAGCAGCCGCCAGTTTAAGGCCTATGCTACCAAATCCCCTTCATATTCCGCGACCGGCCGCATCCGGGCATCCCTAATGTCGGGCGTATGCGGTTCCGACCAGGACCTTCTGATTGAGCAGCCCATCGGGTTCTGGCCGAGTTCGGCGCGTCGAGCGGATGTCCAGCGGGCCCGACCGCGCAGGCCTTGTGGAACTTGGCTAGGTCGATGCGAAAGAGCTTGCCGCCTAATGTGGCAAAGACCCGCTCGAAGATGCGGGAGCTATCCAAGCCTTTCCCGCCGCCAAGCCGATCGGCAACACGGTGCTGACGGTCTGAAGCAGAGAGAACCGTTGCGGCAAAGCGAAAACGGCGCGGATTGTCGCGCCTTTTTGAGTTCCTTGAACCAGCCCTAATGCCGATATTGCTGGATGCGCGTCGTGCGCAGCCCGGCAAGGCCATATTCGTCTATCGACGCTTGCCAGGACAGGAATTCCTCGGTGGTCAGCTTATAGCGCTGGCATGCCTCTTCGAGGCTCAGAAGCCCGCCGCGCACCGCCGCCACAACTTCGGCCTTGCGCCGGATAACCCAGCGACGTGTGTTCGTCGGCGGCAGATCGGCAATCGTAAGGGGGCTGCCGTCAGGCCCGATAACATATTTGACGCGCGGTCTAACAAGATCGGTCATCGTACTCTCTACTAAAAACTCAAAGACCCAATCCCCACCACATTACCGCCACAGCTTTAAAAATTGCCTAAGCGAACCCTAATAGGTAGGTAAGGATCATGAACGGCGCGTTAGTCTTTTCGTCGGCATTTGAGGCATCTGCCCGCAAGCGCCGTATCCATTCGAAAAATCCGCCGGCTCGCGAAGCTGGCGCACCCGGAAAGCTTGACCTATATTCCGGCCATTGGCATTCAAGCGCCGTCATCCAAGGCGCCGTGCAGAACGAAAGAACCATGAACAGCCTCGACCTTCCCGGACGCCCCGAAGATACCCGCATCGTTGTTGCCATGTCGGGCGGCGTCGATTCGTCGGTCGTTGCCGGCCTTTTGAAGCATGAAGGCTATGACGTCGTCGGCGTCACGCTGCAGCTCTACGACCACGGCGCGGCAACGCACCGGGCCGGCTCATGCTGCGCCGGCCAGGATATCGACGATGCCCGCCGCGTCTCCGAGACGCTCGGCATTCCGCATTATGTGCTCAATTACGAGGAGCGCTTCCGTAAGGCGGTGATCGACCCCTTCGCCGAGAGCTATGTGGCCGGCGAAACGCCGATCCCTTGCGTTTCCTGCAACCAGACGGTGAAATTCGCCGACCTTCTGGCGACCGCCAAGGAGCTCGGTGCCGACGCGCTGGCCACCGGCCATTACATCCGCTCCGACGCCAACGGCGCCCATCGCGCACTGTACCGGCCGGTCGACGCGGACCGCGACCAGAGCTATTTCCTGTTCGCCACCACGCAGGCGCAGATCGACTATCTGCGTTTTCCGCTCGGCGGCCTGTCGAAGCCGCAGGTTCGCGCGATCGCCGAGGAAATGGGGCTAACGGTCGCCGCCAAGCAGGATAGCCAGGACATCTGCTTCGTCCCGCAGGGCAAATATTCCGACATCATCGCCAAGCTGAAGCCGGCTGCTGCCAATCCGGGCGACATCGTCCATATCGACGGCCGCGTGCTCGGTCGCCATGAAGGCATTTTGCGCTACACGATCGGTCAGCGCCGCGGCATCGGCATCGCCTCGGGCGAGCCGCTCTACGTCGTCCATCTCGACGCCGACCGGGCCCGCGTCGTCGTTGGCCCGCGCGAGGCGCTGGAGACGCACAAGATCTATTTGCGCGACATGAACTGGCTGGGCGACGCTGCACTGTCAGATATCCCGGCGGCTGGGCTGGAGCTTTTCGCCAAGGTCCGCTCGACACGCCCGCCGCGCCCGGCCGTGCTGCATCACAACGCCGGGATCACTTCGGTTGAACTGGTCGACGGCGAGTCCGGCATCGCGCCCGGCCAGGCCTGCGTGCTCTATTCCGACGACGGCAACGAAGCCCGCGTGTTCGGCGGCGGCTTCATCGAGCGTTCCGAGCGTGGCGCCGAGGCCGAGGCGATGCTGACGCGGCTGGCAGCCCGCCCGGCGCAGATTCCCGCCGAATAGACGATGATCCCGATTTTATCGGGATAGATCAGGCTCTGATACAGCCGCATTTTTCTCTCAGGAAGACGATCCGGTGTGGATAACCGTGCCAGCGGTCAGGATACGCAGCACCCTGATGGCTTCCTCGCCGCTGGTGCGCGGTTCTGCCCGCGTCTCGATGCACTGGACGAAATGCTCGAGCTCTCGCGTCAGCGGCATGCCCTCGCCCACCGCCACATAGGACGGCTCGTTGGTGGTGAAGGCCCATTGGCCGCTGTCTTGCCACACCGCGTGGCGGTAAACGGCGAGCTTGCGCTCCCACGGCTCGACATCGTCGAACACCGCCATCGCTTTGGTGCCGACCACGGTCAGCCGCCGTTCGCGGTAAGGGTTGAGCCGCGACGCGAAGAGATGGCTGCGCAGACCATTGGGAAAGCGCATGTGCAAATGCGCGAAATCGCTCAGATTGTCGAGGAGCGCTGCCCCCTCGCCACGCACCTCGATCGGTTCCGTGCCGGTGATGGCCAGGATCATCGACAGATCGTGCGGCGCAAGGTCCCACAGCGCATCGTTTTCGGTATGGAACTTGCCGAGCCCGAGGCGGTGCGAATGGATATAGCGGACCTCGCCGAGCTCGCCATTGTCGATCAGCGCCTTCAACGTCTCGAAGGCTGGATGAAAGCGCAGCACATGGCCGACCATGAAGACACGGCCATTGTCGGCCGCCGCCTTCACGGAGCGCTCGGCATCCGCCACCGTCAGCGCGATCGGCTTTTCCACCAGCACGTCCTTGCCGCCCTGGACGGCGCGCACCGCCATATCGGCGTGGAACTGCGGCGGCAGCGCCATGACGATGGCATCGACGTCGCTGCGGACAAAGAGCGCCTCCGGCTCGATCGCCAGGCAATCCTGCTCACTGGCGAAGCCTTCGGCGCGGGCAGGATTGACGTCCGAGACCGCGTGCAGCGCGCCGAGCGCCTTGAGGGTGCGGATGTGGTTGCTGCCCCAGTATCCGCAACCGAGGACTGCAATGCGCGGTTTCATCAATTCCAACTCTAGAATTTCGTGGCCGAGACATAGCGGCGCGCCCCGCCGAACTCAACCCCGGCATTTCTGCGCCCAATTATCTGCCCGGCAAAGCTTTTCGCCATTAGAGCGACCTGCGTCCGCTCGAACGCGTAAGGTACACGTCTCAAGACAGTGAACCTTCGCATCGTTACGGAAGATCGATTCCGATTTCGGAAAAGCACGATGCGATACAAGTGGCGGCATGCCGGCTGCATCGATGCTTGACAGGCTTGGCGTCCCAACCTTATATCCGCCCGACCTTGGCGAACGCTTCGACATGCCTTCTGATTTAAGGCGGATTTCGGACCTTTCGCCGCCCTGGCGGGGTAGCTCAGTTGGTTAGAGCACGGGAATCATAATCCTGGGGTCGGGGGTTCAAGTCCCTCTCCCGCTACCACCCTCAAAGTCCAAACAATTCTCTGCTGCGCTTCTAGCCTTTTAGGAGCCCAGCATTTGCGCGGTGCGCGGTCAAAAGCTTGGGAGTGCGGCAGAAGCCGTCTCACCCCAATCGCTCTCTGAATGCCCCACATTCTCTGGAGCTGGGGAGTAGCGCGAAAATCCCCAGGTTGTGCCGCCAGCAATATCAATGCTTTAGTGTCGCGCGACTTGAAAAAAGGTTCGCTGTGCCATTCGGCTGGGGAGCGAACCAAAACCTAGTCTATCGCCACGAGTTCTGCTTAGCGCGATTTGCCGTGATGGCCAGTTCTGCGAATGTCGGTAAGGTGCAGAGCAGAGGTCTAACTCTGCACCTCGGCGAACGCATTATACCGTTTATAAGATCACTACACTTATCTGGCTGGCTTCCGTCCAAGACGCACACATCATAATGTGCGCGAATGAACGAGGGGGCATTTCATCCGGAAGACAGGGCGCGATCCCAGATTGATCGGCGTCTGTCGCTTTGCGGAAGGCTGGCTGGACGCGCGGAGAGGTCATGCGCTCGCTTCGGCGCCTAATCGCCGCCGATAACATGACCCAAAAGGAAAACGCCAAGGTCGAGATGCAACTCGCCATCGCGCGCGCCATGCCGGGGTCAATAAGTCCACTGAAATGAGAAGAGCTCGGCAGCTCCCGCGCGGGCCTTTTCGCCGCAACTCATGCATATAGTATTGATCCTGCCGTCGCCGATGAACGGGTTCCCCATTTTCCCCTTAGATGGGTCCAACACGTACGGTACTCTTCGACCACACTTGCATGGAGCCACAAAGTACCACGCGCCGCCCTTGGGCAGCTGCGGTGCCAAGGTAAAAGACCCATCGAGGCGGGCGGGCGCTTTCTTGAAATGGACCATCTCTACCCATGCCTCGAAGGAAGCAAGATTCTGAGTGAATTGATGAACTGGGCCTGCGTCCGGATCGATGCCTTTCGCACGAAGAGCTTTTCTTGCGTGAATGGCCTCGGTACCCATGCCTACAGCTGTCAAACCAAATGAGAAGCCTTCATCACTGCTGATCTTCGAAACATCGAAGCCGTTGATAGCCAAAATCGCCTGATCTGGATCATCGGGATTTTGCTGGAGAACCGGCTGAAGCTGAACTCCCATTTTGTCAGCAAATGCAATCTGCGGGTATCCACCGACGCTGCTAACGCTGCCGGACCTCATGATCTCCTGCAGGATGTTGAGTGGAGGTGGTCTATTTCCCGCCGCATCGCGCCTTTCAGAGAGACGAACAAACTCACCGACTCCACTGCCGATAGCAAATAGGTCACCGTCTTTCACATCGAAGCTTTCAACCGCCATCGAGAATACCCCGTCCCTTATAACTGGACTTATGGTGTGGTTCCGGAAAGTCTGCTTGACAGGACAGTAACCGAACAAAAAGCCCTCAAAAGAAAGCGAGCTTTCTGGATGAAGCCGGGAGTTAACGTCCTTTGTCACGTCCTCACCAGCACGCGCGTAGATCTGAGCAATCAGATCGGAGCTGGGGGCCGCATTTGGTCGTCCCGTATGAAGAATTTGAGAGCAGGTGGTGGCTATTGCGTGGGTACTGTTTGCAAGCAGTGTGGATCCAGCGAAAGCGAATCCGAGGGAAAAGAAGGAAACACTGCTCTCTTCAAGTCCGGGTCCGGTGATCCCCCAACGAACCGGTACAACCGCCAACTTCCCACCACGCTCGCTGATGGTTTGCGAATCCGAAGTTAGCCTAGTGTCGGCTCCACATATGAGACGCTCTTCTGTCCCATAAAGAACAACCAAGGTCATGTAGAACTCCCTTCAAGAACGGAAAAACATCACTTCGGCAGCATCGTGCCGAGCAACGTTTCTGACCGTCGGGCAATTATCACACGACGAGCCCACGGTATTCACTTCTCCTCGCGAAAATCCTGCAGCGAGGCATGCCGGAGGTCCTCCTCGCCGCGCAGGTGCTTGACGCGGCCTATCAGCCCCGGCTTGACCCACTGCGTCGCCGGACGCTTCATCCCCTTAGGCGGCGGCCCGGCGTGCT
>NZ_RZSU01000055.1:0-43214 GCF_003997585.1 Mesorhizobium sp. M5C.F.Cr.IN.023.01.1.1
CGCGATCCTCGCCCGCGTCACCCGCTCGGCGCTGATCGAAGTGCTGAACGAGGACTATATCCGCACCGCCCGCGCCAAGGGCCTGCCCTATCGCGCGGTGCTGTGGCGGCACGCGCTGCGCAACGCCATGATCCCGGTGCTGACCATTCTCGGCCTGCAGTTCGCCTTCCTGCTCGCCGGCACCATCATCATCGAGAACGTCTTTTACCTGCCCGGCCTTGGCCGGCTGGTGTTCCAGGCGATCACCCAGCGCGACCTGATCGTCGTCGAAAGCGTCGTCATGCTGCTGGTGGCCGCCGTCATCGCGGTCAACCTGCTTGTCGATCTCTCCTATGCGGTGGTCGATCCGCGCCTGAGAAGCCGCCGATGACGCTGCGCTTCGACATTCCAGGGGAAAATTTTGCCGACATCCTCGTCAAGGCCTTCACCAACCGCTCGTTCCTCGCTGGCTTCGTCATCACCGCGCTGGTGGCAGCGGTCGCCATCGTCTCGTTGTTCTGGACGCCTTTTGACGTCACCAGGCTGATCGTCGCCGACAAGACCCAGGCACCCTCGCCGGCGCACTGGTTCGGCACCGATCATTTCGGCCGCGACATTCTTTCCATGATCATGGTCGGCGCCCGCAATTCGATCGCCGTGGCGCTGGTGGCGGTCGGCATCGGCATGGGCATCGGCGTGCCGCTCGGTGCCTTCGCTGCGGCGCGCGGCGGAATCGCCGACGAAGCGGTGATGCGGCTGAACGATCTCGTCTTCGCCTTCCCTGCCCTGCTGTCGGCGATCATGATCACCGCCATCTTCGGGCCGGGCGCGCTCAACGCCATCATCGCCATCGGCATTTTCAACATCCCGGTCTTCGCCCGCGTCGCCCGGGCCGGCGCGCTGGCGATATGGCCGCGCGAATTCATCCTCGCCGCGCGCGCCGCCGGCAAAGGCAAAACACTGATCACAGTGGAACATGTGCTGCCCAACATCGTCACCTTGCTTCTGGTACAAGGCACCATCCAGTTCGCGCTCGGCATCCTGGCCGAAGCCGGGCTTTCCTATGTCGGGCTCGGCACACAGCCACCGATGCCGAGCTGGGGCCGGATGCTGTTCGATGCGCAGACCCGCATGGTGGCGGCGCCCTGGATGGCGGTCTTTCCAGGCACGGCGATCGTCGTCACCGTGCTTGGCCTGAACCTGCTCGGCGACGGTATTGCCGACATCCTCGATCCCCGGTCGCGGCGGCAGCGATGAGCCTGCTCGAACTCGAGAACCTTTCGTTGAGCATCGGCGACACTCCGATCCTGAGGGATGTCGAGCTCTTCGTCGCGCCCGGCGAGGTGATGGGGCTGGTCGGCGAATCCGGCTCGGGCAAATCGATCACGGCGCTGACGGTAATGCGGCTTCTGCCCTGGTCGGCGCGCGCCACCGGGCGCGTCGTCTTCGACGGCATCGACATCCTGGCGGCCAGCGAAGACCAGATGTGCGCGCTGCGCGGCGACGACATCGGCATGGTGTTCCAGGAGCCTATGACGGCGCTGAACCCGGTCAAGACCATTGGCGAGCAAGTCGCCGAAGGCATCCGCTGGCACACCAGGGCAAGCCGCGCCGACGCCGAGGACCGCGCGCGAAAGATGCTCGACCGGGTCGGCCTGCCCTCAGCCAAATTCCCGATGTCGCGCTATCCGCACGAGCTTTCCGGCGGCCAGCGCCAGCGCGTCGTCATCGCCATTGCCTGCGCGCTGAAACCCAAGCTGCTGATCGCCGACGAGCCGACGACGGCGCTCGACGTCGTGCTGCAGGCGCAGATCCTCGACCTGTTGCGCGACCTGGTCGCGGAAAATCGCATGGGACTGCTCCTGATCTCGCACGACCTCGCGGTGGTGACCGAGATGGCGGATCGCATCACCATTCTGCGCCATGGCGAGGTGATGGAGGCCGGCGACACGGCGCGCACCTTGTCAGAACAGCTTCATCCCTACACGCGACAACTGGCGCAGGCCTCGATGCATGTGCCGGCGCGTGCCAGGACACATGAGGTCGGCCAAGACACCCCCCTGCTCCAGGGTGCCAAACCCCTTCTTCAGGTGGACAGCGTGACGCGGGATTATTCGGGACGTCGACCGTCGCTGCTGAAGCAGGCGGCTCCGATCCGCGCCGTCGACGATGTCTCGTTCTCGATTGATCCCGGCCAGTCGGTGGCGCTGGTCGGGCGTTCCGGCTGCGGTAAGTCCACGCTTGCCCGCATGATCCTGGCGCTGGACGGGCCGACATCGGGAACGATCCGGTTTCGCGGCGAGGTCATCACCGGCAAGAGCGAGGCGGAGCTCAAGCCGGCGCGCCGCGACATGCAGGTGGTGTTCCAGGACCCTTACGGCTCTTTCGACCCGCGCCAGAAAGTCGAAAAACTGGTCGCCGAGCCGCTGCATGTCCTGGACAAGAAGCCGACGAATACAGAGCGGCGCGAGATGGTGGCAAAGGCCCTGCACGAGGTCGGTCTCAGCCCACGCGACATGGACAAATATCCGCACGAATTTTCAGGCGGCCAGCGCCAGCGCCTGTCGATCGCCCGCGCCATCATCACCCGCCCCAAACTGGTCGTCGCCGACGAGCCGGTCTCGGCGCTCGACGTCTCGATCCGTGCCCAGATTCTCGATCTGTTCGCCGAGCTCAACCAGAAGCTCGGCGTTGCCTATCTATTCATCACTCACGATCTGACCGTCGCTCGCGCCATCACCGATCAGGTGATGGTCATGTATGACGGCAGGATCGTCGAGCGCGGCAGGACGAGCGAGGTTCTCGACCATCCGCAGTCCGAAGCCGCCAAGGCGCTCGTCACCGCCGCTCCGGACCTGCACCGGGCAATAGCGCGCCGGTTACAGGAACAGGGGTGAGCCGCCGACCGTTCAGAAAGGCTCACTCTTCGGCCTTCACTACATCGGCTGGGCTGATGTCGAGCAAGTCGAGCGTGCGGCGCAAGAGCTGCATCTCGGTCCCGGCAAGTTGCGAATCGGCCTTGGCGATCTCGGCCATATGGCGGGCAAGCAGGCTGCGCCTCTCAACATCGAGGTCACGGAACTGCGCGATGGCTTGCGAGCTGTTGGTCTCGTAGCCGAACTCGTTGAGGTATTCGATGACGCTGTCAATGCTGGCTTCCGGGATGCCGAAGGCTTCGCGGCAGATGCGCCTGAAGGCGGCCATTTCGCTCTCGCTGACGGTGCCGTCGGCCAGGATCATGCGAAACAGCATCAGCAGTTCCGCCGACAGCACAGGATCGTCCGCAACCTTGCGCACGCCGGGGTCGCCGTCGAAGATCGAGCGTATCTGGTCAAGCAAAGCGAATGCCATCAGCGTCCCTTTCCGATTCGTTGCGAATAGGTAGCGCGGAATCGGTCTTGCGCAAACGGGTCGGCTGTGGTTTCGAACGCGCCATATTTTCCCGCTGGCCGGAACCCCCTCCCGCAACCATCCGATGTTCGATTTTTTCACCCAGACCGTCGTCATTCTCGGCGCCGCCGCCTTCGCTGCCGGCTTCGTCGATTCGATTGCCGGCGGCGGCGGCTTGATCACCATTCCAGCACTGCTGCTCGCCGGCTTCTCGCCGGTCGAGGCGCTGGGAACCAACAAGCTGCAGGGCATGTTCGGCTCAGGCTCGGCGACCATCCACTACGCCGCGAAGGGCCATGTCGATTTGCGCCGGCAATTGCCTTCGACCCTGTTGGCGCTTGCCGGCAGTGCTCTCGGCGCCTTGCTGGCGACATTCGTGCCGGGCGACCTGTTGCGCGCTCTTCTGCCGGTCCTGCTGATCGCCATCGCCCTTTACTTCGCCCTGAAGCCCAACATGGGTGACGTCGACCGCGCCCGGCGCCTGTCGCCGTTCCTGTTCGGGCTGATCCTGGTGCCGGTTGTCGGCTTCTATGACGGCCTGTTCGGGCCGGGGGCCGGTTCCTTCTACATGCTGGCCTTCGTCACCCTAGCCGGTTACGGCGTGCTCAAGGCGACGGCGCATACCAAGCTGCTCAACTTCGCCTCCAACATCGGCGGCTTCATCGTCTTCGCTGCTGCCGGGGTCGTCTACTGGAAGATCGGCCTGATGATGGGTGTCGCCCAGTTCCTCGGCGCCCGCGTCGGCGCCAGCCTCGCCATCCGCAATGGCGCAAAACTGATCAAGCCGCTGCTGGTGATGGTCTGTCTGGCGCTGGCCATCAAGCTGCTGGCCGATCCGGCGAACCCGCTGCGCACGCTGATTGGTGTGTGAACGGCGCGCCTGATAGTATGCGGTTGTACGAATCATGTCGGAGGAGCCACACATGAATCTCAGTGCGCCTACGCAGCTTGTTTTCATCATATCCCTTGTTATCGCCATCATCGGCCTTCTCGCCGCTCTCGGCGTTTTTGCGTTCATTCCCCTGGCCGCGGTGTGGATCGTCCTCATCGCTTATATTGTGCTTGCTGGCGGCTGCTTGGTTCGCGGCGCTTAAGTATTCAAATCTCAGGCAACTCGGAGCGCCCGGCCACAAGCCAGGCGCTTTTGATTTTGAGAGCTGGTCTGTTAGACTCCTTGGGCGGAAGGAAAGCTCATGCCCGCCGAGAGCGAAGACGGCAGCCGACATGAAAATCCCGGCCTCGACCGGTTCGATATGGTGCGGCGTGCGTCCGGCCCTTGCCTCCGGGGCGCGGTCACCGACATCTGCGGCTATCGCGAAACGGTACCGGGCCGTTTCCGCAACGTCGAATATGCATCGCTGACCGTGCCGCTGGTCATCAGCTTTGCCGAACCCTTCGCCATCGGACTCGGCAAGGATCCGGGCGACAACGACCGCTTCGCCAGTTTCGCCGCCGGCCTTTTTGCCGGTCCGGTGGTGATCGAATCCTTCGGTGGCGCCTGCTGCGTCCAGGTCAATTTCACCCCGCTCGGCGCCCGCCGCTTCTTCGGCCTTGCGATGAGCGAACTGACCGACCGCATGGTCGGCCTCGACGATGTGCTCGGACTTGAAGGCATCGCGCTGCGCGAAAGACTTGGCAATGCGCACGGTTGGGGCGCACGCTTTGCCATCGTCGAGACGTTCGTCGCAGCACGGCTGGACAAAGCCCGGGAAACGCAGGCCGAAATCGCCTGGGCCTATGACCGGATCATCGTCTCGGGCGGCCGCATTCGCGTCTCATCGCTCGCCGACAGGCTGGGCTGGAGCCGCAAGCATCTCGCAGGAAAATTCTCCAACGCGATCGGCGTCGGCCCTAAGACGCTGTCGCGCATCGTCCGCTTCAATCGGGCGCTCGGGCTGTCAAGGCAGGACAAATCCGATTGGGCTGATATCGCCGCCGATTGCGGCTATGCCGACCAGGCGCATCTTGTTCGCGAATTCCGCGACCTTGCCGGCGAAACGCCGACGACGCTTGCCGCCCAGGCATAGCTTCTGAAACGCCTCTTGCGACGCCCAATGGGCGCGCGTGGTAACATTTCTTCAAGACGTGCGAACAGCCTTCGCCCAGACTGGGTTATCGACAATCCAATTGAAGGAGATCGCCATGACAATAAATGTCGAACCGCCCAGGCTCTATCCCACGTTGCGCTACCGCAATGCAGCCAAGATGATCGACTGGCTGGGCGAAGCCTTCGGCTTTGCCGTTCATGCCCGCTACGGCGAAGGCGACATTGTCCATCACGCCGAACTGATTTTTGGCTCCTCGATGATCATGCTGGGCACTGCACGCGACGACAAGTTTGGCCAGATGATCGGTGCACCGGGCCCGGGTGGCGGCAGAGCGATCTATGTTGCCGTCGACGATGCCGATGCTGCTTATGCCAGAGCCAAAAAGGCCGGCGCCGAAATACTGGAGGAACTGACGGACCGCGATTACGGCAGCCGCGAATTCATCTGCCGCGACCCGGAAGGCAATGTCTGGTCGTTTGGCACCTATTGGCCCAAGGCGGATGAGAAGGCATGAATGGACCATCGCCGACACTCGAGGTTGGCCGAAGCCTCCTCCACTTCGTCATCCCAGGGCGAAGCAGGAGCGAACCGACGCGGCGGATTCATGCCGTGGCTTAGCCGAAGGGCGCAACGGAGCAGAATTCTGCGCCGCAGCAACGCTCTGAGGTCGCGGCATGGATCCTGGGGTCTGCGCCGCGTCCCTTCGCTCCTTGCTCCGCCCCAGGATGACGACGGGAGGGGCGTTTCAACCAATCACCGAGGCATATAGCCCCCTCATGCTTCAGCCTCGAGTAACTATCGCGCCAGCGAAAAAATCGCATCGCAGTCGAGGTGAGTTTCCAGCTCGGCTGCGACCTCGTCCAGCGCCCGTTCGACCTCGGCGCGATAATC
This sequence comes from Mesorhizobium sp. M5C.F.Cr.IN.023.01.1.1, assembly GCF_003997585.1. Lineage (NCBI taxonomy): Bacteria > Pseudomonadati > Pseudomonadota > Alphaproteobacteria > Hyphomicrobiales > Phyllobacteriaceae > Mesorhizobium > Mesorhizobium sp. M5C.F.Cr.IN.023.01.1.1. Next base: position 6,309 of record NZ_RZSU01000055.1, read on the forward strand.
GATGCCGCCGCCTTTCACGCCAAGGTTTTCCAGGAATTTCGCCCGAAAAGCGTCGGCGGAAAACAGCCCGTGCAGATAGGTGCCCGATACCTTGCCGTCGGCGGAGATGGCGCCGTCATCGACGCCGTTGATGACGGCGGACGGCCGCAGCGTATCCGGACCGGTGGTGCGGCCGAGATGGATTTCATAGCCCTCGAGCGGCAGGTCGAACTGCACCGAGCGCGCGCTGACATTGCGCACGGTCTTTTCCGGCTCCATCACCGTTTCAACATCGAGTAGGCCAAGCCCTGTGGTCTCGGTCACGCTGCCCTCGATGCCGTCGGGATCGCGCACGACGTGGCCGAGCATCTGGAACCCGCCGCAAATGCCGACGACGTGGCCGCCGCGCTTGCGGTGGGCGGCAAGGTCGCGGTCCCAGCCGTTCTCGCGGAATCTTAGGAGATCGCCGATCGTTGACTTCGAGCCGGGAATGATCACCAGCCCGGCATCTTCGGGGAGGTGCTGACCAGGCGGCACGAATACCACCTCGATCTGCGGTTCGGCCTTGAGCGGGTCGAGGTCGTCGAAATTGGCGATGCGCGAAAGCATCGGCACGGCTACCTTCAGCGCGCGTTTCTCACCGGACGCCAGGCGTTCGAGTACCACGGAATCTTCAGATGGCAACCGCGCCGCCGCCTTCAGCCACGGCACGACCCCCAAGCAGCGCCAGCCGGTGAATGTCTCGATCGCCTTGATGCCGTCATCGAACAGCGAGACATCGCCGCGGAACTTGTTGATGAGATAGCCGACGATCATGCGCCGGTCCTCTTCCGGCAGGATCAGATGCGTGCCGGCGACCGAGGCGATGACGCCGCCGCGATCGATGTCGCCGACCAGAATCACCGGCACATTGGCGCGCGTCGCAAAGCCCATATTGGCAATGTCTCGGCTCCTGAGATTGATCTCGGCCGGCGAGCCGGCGCCCTCGACGATGACCAGATCGGCGCCCTCGCCGACCTTTGCCCAGGAGTCCAGCACGGCATCCATCAGCCGGCCCTTCAGCGCCTGGTAGTCGCGTGCCCTCGCCTCCCCGAACACCTTGCCCTGCACCACTACCTGCGCACCGATGTCGGTCTGCGGCTTGAGCAGCACCGGGTTCATGTGGATGGAGGGCGCAACGCCACAGGCGATCGCCTGCAGCCATTGGGCGCGGCCGATCTCACCGCCGAGTTTGTCGCCCGGAATATCGGCAACGGCGGCGTTGTTCGACATGTTCTGCGGTTTGAACGGCCGCACCTGCAGCCCGCGTTTCGTGGCCGCGCGGCAGAGGCCCGCGACCAGCACTGTTTTGCCGACATCGGAGCCCGTGCCTTGCAGCATGATCGCCTTGGCCATCAGTCCTTGCCCTGTACCGTCGTTCCGGTGATCGTGGATTTTGCCGCCAGCGGCCCGCCACGCCAGATGTAGAGCGCCAGCAGCGGCTCCTTGCCGGTGCGCATGGCGTGGCTGACATCAGAGGCGTGGTGGATCACCTCACCCGCCTCGCGCGTGCGAAAACCGCCTTCGCCCATGCGCCATTCGGTGCCGCCGGTCAACGGAATGTAGATCTCCTCGGCGACATGATGATGGTCGGGATAGACGATATCAGGTCCAAGGATCAGCAGACCGGCCGCGACCTCGTCGTTGACGAAATGGCCGCGCGTGCCGAAGACCTCCAGCCAGCCGTAATTGTCGATGAAAGTCTTGCCGAAATCCGCCTCGCTGTAGGTCTGCCCCCAGCGCAGTTCGCCGCGACGCTCCGCAAGCAGCCGCGCCAGCGGCTTGGCGTTTGCCGGAGCGAGCTCGGCGATACGGTCGAGCTGGCGCAGGCAGGCGAGCGGATGCGGCTCGATCCGACGCGCCGGCATGGCCCAGCCGATCCGGGCCACGGCATCGCGCACCAGCGCATCATCGAACCTTTCGAGATAGGCATGGAAACACTCGAGCAGTTCATCGAAATCTGTCGTCACGCCTTGCTCCACACACGCATTCGCGCACGGCCGCTCCCAGGGTTGGATGCAGACGGTCGGCTTGCGCGGCGGCATCATTGGTCTAGATTGAACCGCGCGCAAAGCCAAAAACGACAGGCCAGCCGGCCGACAACATCAGGGAGCACGCCATGGACGCCGCTGTCGATGCGGGCACCAGCCAGTTCGAACTCAACGAGGACCAGCGCGCCATCCAGGAGATGGCCGAGGCCTTCGCCGCCGACCGCGTCGCGCCGAACGCGCTCGACTGGGACCGCAACAAGCATTTTCCGGCCGACGTGATCCGCGAGACAGGCCCGCTCGGCCTCGGCGGCATCTATATCCGTGACGATGTCGGCGGCTCGGCGCTCGGTCGGCTCGACGCCGTGCTGATCTTCGAGGCGCTTTCGCGCGCCGACCCGGCCTTTTCCTCCTTCATCTCGATCCACAACATGGTGGCCTCGATGATCGACCGCTTCGGCAGTGACGAGCAGCGCCAACGCTTCCTGCCGAAGCTGACTTCGATGGAATGGCTGGCCAGCTATTGCCTGACCGAGCCAGGCTCGGGATCGGATGCTGCGGCGCTGAAGACGCGCGCGGTGAAAAGCGGCGGCGACTATGTGCTGAACGGCGTCAAGCAGTTCATCTCAGGCGCCGGCGACAGCGACCTCTATATCGTCATGGCGCGCACCGGCGCCGACGGGCCGAAGGGCATTTCCACCTTCGTCGTGCCTAAGGATGCGTCCGGCCTCTCTTTTGGCGCCAACGAGCACAAGATGGGCTGGCACATGCAGTCGACGCGCCAGGTCATCTTCGAGGACTGCAAGGTGCCGGCGCAAAACCTGCTCTCAGTCGAAGGCGCCGGCTTCGGCATCGCCATGGCCGGACTCGACGGCGGCCGGCTCAACATCGCCGCGTGTTCGCTGGGCGGCGCGCAATCGGCGCTCGACAAGGCACTGGCCTACACCGCGGAGCGTAAGGCCTTCGGCTCCAAGATCAACCAGTTCCAGGCGCTGCAGTTCAAGCTCGCCGACATGGAGACCGAGCTGCAGGCAGCACGGATCTTCCTCTACGCCGCCGCCTCGAAGCTCGACCGCAAATCTCCCGATGCCTCGAAATGGTCGGCGATGGCCAAGCGCTTCGTCACCGACATCGGCTTCAATGTCGCCAACGACGCGCTGCAACTGCATGGCGGCTACGGCTATTTGCACGACTACGGTATCGAGAAGCTGGTCCGCGATTTGCGCGTTCACCAGATTCTCGAAGGCACCAACGAGATCATGCGCGTCATCATCGCACGCGCTCTGATTGGGCGGTAAGAAAGTAGGCAGTAGGCAGTAGGCAGTAGGCAAAAGATGGCCGGCAAGATCAATCCGTACAAGGATCTAATCGTATGGCCGCAGGCGATGGATCTGGCTGTCGCCAGGCATGGCCAAAGGAGGAATTGTATGGGTTGACTAGCCAAATCCGCCGCTCGGCAAATTCTATCCCTGCGAACATCGCAAAGGTTATGGCCGAGACAACACAGGCTCTTATCAGCAATTTCTCAGGATAGCCCAAGGCTCGCTGAAGGAGTTCGAGACACACCTCCAGATTGCTGAACGCATTGGCCTTGCCACGCACGATCAAGCTTATCACATGCTGCTAGCGACCGAGGGCATCGGAAAAATGCTTCGCCAACTTATTATCAAACTTGCGCCCGAATAGACTGCCTACCGCCTACCGCCTACCGCCTACCGCCTACCGCCTACTGCCTACTGCCCTACTGCCCTAACCCAGATCACGGAGCGCCATTATGACCACCATCGCCTTCATCGGCCTCGGCAATATGGGCAACCCGATGGCCGCCAATCTCGTCAAGGCTGGATATGCCGTGCATGGCTTCGACCTGATGCCGGAGAATCTCGTCATCGCCAAGGAGCATGGCGTCGTCGTAATGGCCAATGCCGTTGCCGCAGTGAAAGAGGCCGATGTGGTCATCACTATGCTGCCGGCCGGCAGGCATGTCCTGTCGGTCTATGAGGACATCGCGCCCAAGGCGAAAAAAGGCGCGCTGTTCATCGATTCCTCGACCATCGACGTCGAATCGGCACGAAAAGCCCACGCTATTGCCGCCAAACATAAGCTGCTGTCGATCGACGCGCCGGTTTCCGGCGGCACCGGCGGTGCCGCAGCCGGCACGCTGACCTTCATGGCCGGTGGCTCGAAGGACGCATTCGCCAAGGCCGAACCCATCCTGAAGCCGATGGCCGGCCGCATTGTCCATTGCGGCGATGACGGCGCCGGACAGGCGGCAAAGATCTGCAACAACATGATCCTCGGCATTTCGATGATCGGCGTCGCCGAAGCCTTCGTTCTGGCGGAAAAGCTCGGCCTGTCGCATCAGGCGCTGTTCGACGTCGCCTCGAACTCGTCGGGCCAGTGCTGGTCGCTGACCACCTATTGCCCGGTGCCCGGCCCGGTGCCGACATCGCCGGCCAACAATGGCTACAGGCCGGGATTTGCCGCGGCACTGATGCTGAAGGACCTGAAACTTTCGCAGGAAGCCGCGCAAAGCGCCGGTGCGGTGACGCCGCTGGGTGCCGAGGCCGCCCAGCTTTATGCGCTGTTCAACGCCCAGGGACATGCCGGTGCCGATTTTTCCGGCATCATAAATTTCCTGCGCGGTGTCCCGGCGTAATTTTAAGCCTCGACGGGCTTTTCCGTTCCCGGCAAGAGAAACATCGGAAATTTAGATTTGCTTAAACTATCGATAACCACCCGGTAACGATGTCCCTGTAGAACGGAGTGCGAGGCGGCATATCGCATCCGCCCGGCGCTCCGGATCAGGTCTCGCGTCCCGGAGCCCGTAAGTTTCGCAAGTGTTCTGTTGGCGAAGCGCCATGCGTATCTGGCAAAGCCGCGTTCCCGATGGAGCGCGGTTTTTGCGTTTCGGAACGGCATCGCGCAAGAGCTGGCACAGATGTGAAAAGGGCCGCTGATGCGGCCCTTCGATAGTGCAAGTCATGACCCTGTACGGCCAATCGGGGAGAGGACTATGCGAGCCTCTTCTCAAGTTGCTCCATCCAATCGAGTTGCGACCAGTTTGCCGTCCATCATCATCGGGATGATTGCCAGCTTCTTTTCTTCCAGGAATTCCAGATCGGCGCTGCCTTGATTGAGGTCCATCAGCTGCTCGACTTTTCCATCCGGATGAATGCGAAAGAGCGCCCCTGCGACCCAATCCGTAACGAGCCAATTTCCTGTTCCGTCCGGTTCTAGACCATCTAGATTTCCAACAGGCTCGCCGGACCCGATGTCAGAGATAGCCTTCGTGTTCAGGTCGATCGCGATCAGATGGCCGGGTATCTTGGACGAAAAATCCGGCTGGATATCGCGACCCCAGCCGGCGACGAGGAGGCGACCGTCTTCGACGCGCAGACCGTTCGGATGCAGGAGATCCTCGCTCTCAAGCCAGACGGTGAGAGCATCATTGTCCAGAACATAAATCCTGTTCGCCAGCATGTCGGAAGCAAAGACGCGACCCGCCTCGTCGACGGCGGGGTCATTGAGGAACTGAGCGCCTTCTGCGGGCCACGTTCCGGTGATCTGACCGCTCTCGACGTTGACGGCCATAAGCCGATCGATATCGGTGACGAAAAGCGTATCGCCTTGCATCACCAATCCCTTGGGCGCATTAAACCCGGTCACCCATTCGGCTGTCTGCAACTTTCCGTCAGGCGAAACTTTCGAAAGGTATCCGACTCCATCCTTGCCGGCGGGCTCGCCAACAATGTTGGAAACGTAGAAGACGTTCCGCTTGGTGTCGAAAAGTACGCTCTCGGGGGCCTTTAAGCCGTCAAGCGACCAGACCTCCTCCGCTGTCGCGGGTGAGCCTGCCACTCCTAACAGGAGAATAGAAAATAGAACTGACTGAATCCTGATCATGATAGCCTCCCTAGGTTGTTTTTTTGACCTATTATGTAAAGCGCAACCGAAAATTGCGCAGGCGATCTTGAAAAGCTTACGGTTGACGCTTCGCTTGCTCTGACAGGTTCGTTTGCAAAACAATTTCTGCTTAGTCTCGCCAACCTTACAATTCCCCAGATGAATGGCAGTTCCAACGTCAACTGTTCTAGAGCCGTACTGCGGATGAAAAGCACGCCGCACATCCAGTGACGCTGTACTCGGGCGGCGCGCGAGAGGCTGGTGTTCGAAAGCGACGCCTAATCGAAACGCCGGCCTATCGCCTTGCGCGGACGGCCGATGCGGTTCGCCGAAGGCATCATCGGCTCGAGGCTCGGATCGTCGATATTGCCGAAATCGGGCAAGCCATACCGTACGGCCGGGGATGTGCAGGTGCTGCCCCTTAATCAATTTCATTCCAAGCTGCCCTTCACACAGCCCGGATGGGCTCTATCTGCATCTTGATTTCAATACCGGAGGACAGCACAATGAAGCACGTTCTCGCATTTGCGCTCTTCATCGGCGCCGGATCTCTGTTTGCCACGGCAGCTTATGCCGAACCGCCGGACCATGCCCGCAACGATGACGCAGGGCTCCATCCCGCTCATCAAGGGCACCTGTCGAGCGGCCGCGAATACCCAGGAAGACCTGCCACTGAGTTCCACGAGAGCCTAGAGGCGGAAGGAGAGCCGAGCTTTCCGACCGGTCCGGGCGGGTGGGCCGAACAACAGAGCGACGGCGCTAACGCCCAGCGTAGCAGCACCGACGCAACGGCCGACAACCAGGGCAGGTAAACACAGATCCTGACGGACAAGGTAAATCGCGGCGATGGACGAAGCGATCGCCTCGTAGCAGCCCTTGGTGAGCGGCTCCTCCAGGGTGTAGGAGGCCTGCCGCGCTCACGACCGACCTCGCCTGGCGAACTCTTCGGCAGAATGCGGCTTTCAAACGCCAGGCGTCCGACTGCAGGATGCCCGGCGATCGGTCTATCTTACCGCTCGCGCAAATCCGCTTGCGCCAGATCAAGCGCCTTGGCGATGCGGTCGCAGGCCATGTCGATTGTCTCGCGCGTCCAGATCAGCGGCGGCGACAGGATCATCGTGTCGCCGGTGGCGCGCAGCATCATGCCTTGGGCAATTGCGTGGTCGCGGACGATCACGGCCGCGCTCCCGGCCGGCAGGAAGCGCTCCTTGGTCGCCTTGTCTTTGACGATCTCGATCGCCCCCATCAGCCCGATCGAGCGCACCTCGCCGACCAGATCGTGACCGCCAATGTGCTCCTGCAGCGCCTTGGCGAAATAGGGTCCGGTGTCGTTCTTGACCCGATCGACCAGACCTTCACGCTCCATGATCTCGAGGTTCTTCAGCGCCACGGCGCAGGCCACAGGGTGCCCGGAGTAAGTGTAACCGTGGTTGAACTCGCCGCCCTTCTCGACCAGCGTCGCCGCGACGCGGTCGCCGACCAGCAGGGCCGACAGCGGCTGATAACCGGAGGTCAACGCCTTGGCGGTGGTGATGGTATCGGGCTCGATGCCGAAGGTCTGAGCTGCGAACCACTCGCCGGTGCGCCCATAGCCGGTGATGACCTCGTCCAGCATCAGGAGGACATCGTACTTTCGGCAGATGCGCTGCACTTCCGGCCAATAGCTCATCGGCGGTATCTTCACGCCGCCTGCCCCCATCACCGGCTCGCCGATGAAGGCGGCGACCTTGTCGGCGCCGGCTTCCAGGATGGCATCCTCGACGGCCTTGGCCGCGCGCAGGCCGAAGTCATGGTCGCTTTCGCCGGGCAGAGCCAGCTCATAGGCATAAGGCATCATCACATGGACGATGTTGGGAACCGCGCCGTTGAGCTGTTTGTGCATCGGCTCCATGCCGCCCAGCGAGGTGCCGGCGATGGTCGAGCCGTGATACGCCGTCTTGCGCGAGATGATGCGGTTCTTCTCCGGCTTGCCTTCCAGCGCCCAATAGTGGCGGACCAGCCGCAGCGCCGTATCATTGGCCTCCGAACCGGACGAGCCGTAGATGACCTGATTGACGTGCTTCGGCGCCAGTTCCGCCAGCTTTTTGGCCAGCAGCACCGGTGTCGGTGTCGAGCATTTGAAGAAGGAATTGTAGTAGGGCAGTTCCTTCATTTGGGCGTAAGCTGCGTCGGCCAGTTCATCGCGGCCGTAACCGACATTGACGCACCACAGCCCGGCCATGCCGTCGAGGATTTCCGTCCCTTCGGAATCGTAGATGAACGGCCCGTTGGCGTGGGTGATGATGCGTGAGCCGGCCTCGCGCATCTCCTTGTGATCGGTGAACGGATGAAGGTGATGCGCAGCATCGATCTGCTGAAGCTGCTTCAGCGAGTAATTCTGGTAAGTCATGTCTGATCTTTCCTCTTGAACCAATCCGACATTTTGCTGCCGGGGCGGATTCGTCAGAGGAAGTCGGGCGGTGAATAACCGATGCGGGCGCAAAGCCGCAAAAGCTCGGCGCGAAGCGTGCGCGGCGACGGCGTCACCGCCACCCCAAATGCGCGACATGTCTTCATCCGAGCCATGCAGCACCTTATGCCGCCTGATGCGATCAGTTCAAGCCGTTCAGTTCAAGCCGTTCCGTTCAGCGCACGTTGCAGGAAGACATACTTCATCGCCACCTGTGCTGCTTGCGGCCGGCGATCGCCGCGCCCGCCATGGCCACCTTCGGTCTCCTCGAAGAACAGCGTCTTCCCGTGCCCGGCGGCCTGCAGGCGCCCGGCCATCTTGCGCGCATGGCCGGGATGGACCCGGTCGTCGGCGGTCGACGTCGTCAGCAGGACCGGCGGATAGGCCGCATCGGTCTCGACATGCTGATAAGGTGAGTAGGCGGCCAGCCACGCGGCCTCTTCCGGCTTCGCCGGATCCCCATATTCGGCCATCCAGGATGCGCCAGGCGGCAGCTCGGTGTAGCGCAGCATGTCGAGCAGCGGCACGTCGATGATCACCGCACCGAAAAGCTCCGGATGCTGGGTCAGCGAAACGCCGGTCAGCAGGCCGCCATTCGAGCCGCCCTGGATGCCGAGCATCGCCGGCGTGGCGATGCCGCGTTTCACCAGGTCTTGCGCGACCGCGGCGAAATCGTCGAAGGCATTCTGGCGATTGGCCTTGAGCGCGGCCTGATGCCAGTTCGGGCCGAACTCGCCGCCGCCGCGGATATTGGCCTGCACATAGGCATTGCCTTTTTCCAGCCACAGCCTGCCGCGCGCGCCGGCATAGCCGGGCAGCAACGGCACTTCGAAGCCGCCATAGCCGTAAAGCAGCGTCGGCACCGGCCCGTTCTGATCACGTCGCCTGACGACGAAGTAAGGGATCATGGTGCCGTCTTTCGAGCGCGCCTCGAACTGTTCCGAGACAAGCGACGACGCGTCGAAACGCGCCGGCTGCGATTTCACCGTTGCCAGCGTGGCAGCATTGTCGTCCGACCAGATGATCGAGCTCGGCGTCAGGAAGTCGGTGAAGGAGAAGGAGACGCTGGAGCCGAAACGCTCGGCGTGGCTGATACCGACACTGCCGTTTTCGGGCAGCGCCACCGGCTGCAGCGACCAGCCGCTGTCGCCGCGTTGGCAGGCGACGACCTTGCCGCGCACATTGTCCATCAGGCTGATGAACAGCCGGTCCTGCGTGCGGGCGATGCCGGCGATCGAGACACGATCCGCCGGCTCGAGCACGGTTTCGACAGGTCCCAATGCACTGGTTTCGATCCAGCGCGCGAAGTCCAGCGAATAGAGGCCATCAGGTTTGCACAGCGTGCCGTCCGGCGCCGTCCACGAGCTGCGCACCCCAAAGACAAACTGATCCCTGAACAGCGCCGTGTCGGTGACGTCGTCCGGCAGCGGGACGCGCCTGTTTTCGCCGGAAGGCATACGCAGAAAGCTGTGCGAGGCGAAGAAATCGAGCGTCCGGGTCAGGAACAGATGCCGCTTGTCGCCGTCGAACTCGAGGGAACCGCCGGCGGCGAGATCCTGCTTCTGCGCCTCGAAGATCGGCGTCGCATCCTCCAGCCTGGTGCCGCGCTGCCAAAGCTTAACCACGCGCGGATAACCCGACTGGGTTTTTTCGTCCTCTTCGAAGGCAGCCGAGACGATGACCGTGTCCTTGTCCAGCCAGCTGAAGCCCGACTTCGAGGCAGGAGCACGAAAGCCGCCCTCGACAAAGGACTTGGTGTCGATGTCGAATTCGCGCATCTCACTGGCGTCGCCGCCATCCGGCGACAGGCTGACCAGGCAGCGGGTGAAGTCGGGATAAAGCCGGCTGGCGCCGCTGAACACCCATTTCACGCCCTCTTTCGCCGACAGATTATCGAAGTCGATGATCGTGTCCCAATCCGGCTTCTCGGTCTTGTAGGAAGCGACCGTCGTGCGCCGCCAGAGGCCGAGCACGTTAGTCTTGTCCTGCCAGAAATTGTAGACGTGGCCGTTGAGCGCAGAGCCGACCGCAATGTTGTCTTCGGCCGTCATCAGGTCGAGCGCGGTTTGGAAGTAGGTCTGGTAGGACGGATCACCCTGCAATTCACCTGTTGTAGCCTCGTTCTGACGGTGAACCCAGTCGAGCGCTTGCTTGCCTGTCCTGTCCTCCAGCCAGAGAAAGGGATCTTCGTCCGCCGAATTCGCCTGCGTCTTTGTGATCGACATCGTCAAATGGTCTCCGATAAACTCATCAAGGCCCGGTGTCGCAAACATCGTCTTGCCACGACCCATATTCAACTTGGAACGCGCAAAACGAGCCGTTGCGCTGTTGGCCGCTCTAAGGTGGGGCCTCCTGGCGCCCGCAGGCCACGAGGGAACTCATGCAACATCTGTACATTGCGAAAGAGAAGTTCGGTCCTTTCAGCGGCACTGCGTGGACCATGTACATCAACTGGTCCGGCCTCACCCAATTAAGCGAGGTCGTTTCACTCGATGGAATGCTCGGGCCGGTCGCCCTGGGAGAGGTAAAGGACAGCTACTGGCCCCATATTGTTAACGAGGACTACATGCTCGATTTCTTTGTGGACCTGGACTTCCTCCTTTCGGAGTTGGCGGTTCCGGGCGACTTGAATGTCCTCAATGTGATCCGAAGACCGTCGGTTGACGTGCGTTCACTCGACTGGAACGGATTTACCTTCCTGGGCTACGACTTGTTGGATCAAGACGTCTCCATAAGCGCTTTGACCAACTGCGGAGGATTTCCTGACGTGTTTGCGAACAGGGAACTGTCTGACGTTGGATTGATACCCGACTTTGATCGTGCCGTTGAAATTCGAGACCATCTACGCGCGATGCATCCCTCTGAATATCACGCCAATTGTGATTTATGGGCGATTTCCAGATGGCAAGGAAATGAAGGCACCCCGCAATTGTATTAGACTGCTCGCCCCCGCAATACGGTTGTGACCGCCAATGCCAGGCAAATGGCGCCGAGCGTGATCGGCAGGCCGTCCGCACCGAGAATATCCATGGCGCCGCCCGCCAGCGGCGGCACGGCGATGCCGCCGACGCCCCACATCAGTGAGAAGGCGGCGTTGCCGGCGACCAGTGCCGAGCCGGTGAACCGCTCGCCAAGCTCGATGATCGACATCGTGTAGATGCCGTAGGAGACCGCACCCCAGATAAAGACGCATGGCCAGATCAGCGGCGTCTCGATGAGAACCGGCAGCAGCACGCATCCGAGCAGCGTTAGCGATACACAGATGAATCGGACCAGACGCGCCGTCAGCCGTTCCGCCAGCAGCCCGAGCGGTACCTGCATGGCGATATTGCCGGCGATCATCATCGACAGCAGCGCCGACATGCGGGTTTCCTCAATGCTGTAATGCGCTCCGTAGACCGGCAGCAGTGCCAGCACCGCCTGTTCGAAACCAGCGGCCACGACAACCGCCGACAACAGCAGCCATGCCATCGGCATGAATCCCATGACCGAAACCCGGTGCCCGGCCTCATCGACCTTCGGCAGCCGTCGCAGCACCAGCGCCAGGCAGGCGCCGCAAAAGACGAATGCGGCGATGCCGACGAGAAACGGCGGCCAGCCTTCGGTGCCGACCGCAAGCAGGCACAGCGGGCCGGCGGCGAAACCAGCCGAAATGACTGTGGAATAGACCCCCATCACGCGACCGCGGCGCAACGGCGGCGCCAACGCAATCACCCAGATCTCGCTCAGCACATAGAGTGGATTGGTCACCACGCCGATCAGGAAGCGTAGCGGGAACCATAGATAGACATTTTGCGTCCAGCCGATCAGCGCCAGCATGATCGCGGAAAGAGCTGCGCAGGTGAGCGCCGTGCGCCCCGCCCCGAACCGGCGCGCCAGCGCCGGGATCAGCGGCGACGAGACGATAAATCCGACCGGCGTCATTGCCGCCGAGAGGCCGATCATGGCCGGCGAGACGCCCTGGCGCTGCAGGATGAAGCTCAACAGCGGATAGCTCAGCCCTTGCGCGATGGCGAACACCGAAACGGTGGCGATCACGCCGGTGATCGCCGCCCACTGCATTGTCTCGCCGCTGTTCTCTTCCGCCAGGTCCATGATCCGCACCAATAGGGAAACCTGCACGATTAGCGTTTCAGCAGCGCGCCGGGAAGCACCGGTAACGAAAACCGCTTGCGCCAGCCTGAGGAGATCAAAAGCCGGTGATCCAGTCGGCTGCCTTCAGCCCGGGAGCTGTCATGTCGCTTCCCTCGTCCTAGTGGTCGCCGCCTCCGCAATGGCGGGACGGCCGGCGGTCCATTATGCCGCCGCACTTATCGCAGCTACGAGGACTATCATGACCGCCGCCCTTCATCCCGCCGAACCGGCATTGGCAAACGACCGCACCCGTCGCGGCGGCCGCGCGGGAAAGCGCGCCGGCGGATCGGCAGCGTTCGAGCAGCCGCCTTTCCGTCAGCTAAAAATTCCGCTGACGCCAACGAAGCTGGTCTCCGACGACGAGCTGGAATCGATCCATCTCGCCTCGCTGCGCGTGCTGAGGGAAATTGGCGTCGACGTGCTGCACGACGAGGCAAGGCGCATCATGAAGGCGCATGGCGCGGATGTCCGCGAAGGCAGCGAGCGGGTGCGCTTCGACAGCGACATGATTCTCGAACTGGTTTCACACTGCCCGTCGGAATTCACCATCCATGCCCGCAATCCGGCACACAATGTCCGCTTCGGCGGTGACAATCTGATCATCTCGATGATGGCGTCGGCGCCCAATTGTTCCGACATCGACCGCGGCCGCCGGCCGGGCAATCAGCAGGATTACCGCAATTTCCTCAAGCTCGCGCAGATGCATAACATCCTGAACTGCACGGGCGGCTATCCGGTCGAGCCGATCGACATCCATCCGTCCGTCCGGCACCTCGAATGCATCCGCGATTTGAGCGTGCTCACCGACAAGGTGTTCCACATCTATTCGCTCGGCAAGGAGCGCAATGTCGACGGCATCGAGATTACCAGGATCGCGCGCGGCATCAGCGACGAACAGCTTCTCGAAGAGCCGTCGGTGTTCACCATCATCAACACCAATTCGCCGCTAAAGCTCGATGTGCCGATGATGGAAGGCATCATCCAGATGTCGAGCAAGGGCCAGGTCGTCATCGTGACGCCGTTCACCCTGTCGGGCGCCATGGCGCCGGTGACCATCGCCGGCGCGCTGGTGCAGCAGAATGCCGAAGCGCTGTCCGGCATTGCCTTCGCCCAGATGGTGCGCAAGGGCGCGCCAGTCGGCTATGGCGGTTTCACCTCCAACGTCGACATGAAGTCCGGCGCGCCGGCCTTCGGCACGCCGGAATATATGAAGGCGCAATTGGTCGGCGGCCAGCTCGCCCGCCGCTACAACATCCCCTACCGCACCTCCAACACCTGCGCCGCCAACACGGTCGACGCGCAGGCGGCCTATGAAAGCGTGTTCTCGCTGTGGGGCGCCATCCAGGGCGGCGGCAATCTGATGATGCATGCGGCCGGCTGGCTCGAAGGCGGCCTGCGCTGCTCCTACGAGAAGACCATTCTGGACATCGATCTGCTGCAGATGGTGGCCGAGTTCCTGACCCCGCTCGACCTCTCCGAGGAAGCCCTCAGCTTCGACGCCATCCAGTCCGTCGGTCCGGGCGGCCATTTCTTCGGCACCGAGCATACCCAGGACCGCTACAAGACCGCTTTCTATTCGCCTATCATCTCCGACTGGCGCAATTTCGAGACCTGGGCGGAGGCCGGATCGCCGACGGCTCTCGAAAAGGCCAATCGGGTCTGGAAGGAGCGGTTGGCCTCCTATGAAGAGCCGTATATGGACCCGGCTATCCGCGAGGAGCTCAACGCCTTCGTCGACAAACGCCGGTCCGAAGGCGGCGCGCCGACCGATTTTTGAATATCTGTATTGGTTTGATGAACAGTCGACCGCCACTCCGTCGAGCGTCACCCGACACCTCTCCCCCGGTGGACAGGGTAGAGGGAGGGCGTGAGATCATTCCAGCCGGCGCCCTTCTCCGCTTTGTGTTCACCCCCCGCTCACTCGATTCAAACTCTTCAAAAACGGAACTATCTTCATGAAATCTCATGCAAAAGCGGTTGTCATCGGCGGCGGCGTCGTCGGCTGCTCGGTGCTCTACCATCTGGCCAAGGCCGGCTGGACCGACATCATGCTGATCGAGCGTTCGGAGCTCACCTCCGGTTCGTCCTGGCATGCGGCGGGCGGTTTCCATACGCTCAACGGCGATCCCAACGTCGCCAAGCTGCAGGCCTATACGGTGCAGCTCTACAGGGAGATCGAAGAACTTTCCGGCCAGTCCTGTTCGCTGCACCTGACCGGCGGCGTGATGATGGCCGACACCCCCGAGCGCATGGACTTCCTGCGCCTTGCCCACGCCAAGGGCCGCTATCTCGGCATGGACACCGAGCTGATCACGCCGTCCGAGGCCAAGGCGATGTTCCCGCTGATGGACGAGACGAATTTCGTCGGCGCCATGTGGGATCCGGTCGAAGGCCATCTTGACCCTTCCGGCACCACCCACGCCTATGCCAAGGCGGCCAGGAAGCTCGGCGCCGAGATCGTGCTGCGCAACCGTGTCGTCGAGCTGACGCAGGAGGTCGACGGCACCTGGAACGTCGTCACCGAACAAGGCACGGTCAAGGCCGAGCATGTTGTCAACTGCGGCGGCCTGTGGGCGCGCGAAATCGGCCGCATGGTCGGTGTCGAACTGCCGCTGCTGGCCATGGAGCACATGTACCTTTTGACCGAACCGATGCCGGCGGTCGAGGAATTCAACAGGTCGACCGGCCGCGAGATGATCGGCGTGCTCGACTTCAAGGGCGAGATCTACACCCGCCAGGAACGCAACGGCATCCTGCTCGGCACCTATGAAAAGGCCTGCAAGCCGTGGTCTCCGGTCAACACGCCGTGGGATTTCGGCCATGAGCTGCTGCAGCCCGACATCGACCGCATCGCGCCGTCGCTGGAGATCGGCTTCAAGCATTTTCCCGGCATCGAGAAGGCAGGCATCAAGCAGATCATCAACGGTCCCTTCACCTTCGCGCTCGACGGCAATCCGCTGGTCGGCCCGGTGCAGGGCCTGACCAACTTCTGGTGCGCCTGCGCCGTGATGGCCGGCTTCAGCCAGGGTGGCGGCGTCGGCCTGGCACTGTCGAACTGGATGGCCCATGGCGACCCAGGCTTCGACGTCTGGGGCATGGATGTGGCGCGCTTCGGCGAATGGGCGACGCTGCGCTATACCAATGCCAAGGTGCGCGAAAACTATTCGCGCCGCTTCTCCATCCGCTTCCCCAACGAGGAACTGCCGGCCGCCCGGCCGGCTCAGACCACCCCGCTCTATGACACGATGCTGGCCAACAATGCCGTCATGGGCGACTCATGGGGCCTCGAAACCCCGCTCTGGTTCGCGCCGAAAGGCTCGGAGCCGAAGGACATCGTTTCCTTCCATCGCTCCAACGATTTCGGGCCGATCGGCGAGGAAGTGCGTGCGACCCGCGAGAAGGTCGGCGTCACCGAGATCGCCAACTTCGCCAAATACGAAGTCTCCGGGCCGGCAGCAGAGGATTTCCTCAACCGGCTGATGACCAACCGCATGCCGAAGACCGGCCGCATCGTGCTCACCCCGATGCTCAACGAATTCGGCAGGCTGATCGGCGACTTCACCATCGCCAAGGCGGGTGAAGAGCGCTTCATGATCTGGAGCTCGTCGGCGGCGCAGAAGTATCATATGCGCTGGTTCGAGAAGCACCTGCCGAAGGATGGTAGCGTCCGCATCCACCGCTTCGACCAGACACTGGTCGGCCTCTCGATCGCCGGGCCGAAATCGCGCGATCTGCTGCAGAAGCTTGTTGACGTGGACGTTTCGACCAAGGCTTTCCGCTTCATGGACTTCCGCGAGATGGCGGTTGGCGGTGCGCCCTGCATGGTCAATCGCATCACCTATACCGGCGATCTCGGTTACGAAATCTGGATGGCGCCGGCATACCAGCGCCTCGTCTACAAGGCGATCAAGGATGCCGGCGAAGAGTTTGGCCTCGTCGATTTCGGCATGCGCGCCCTGCTGTCGATGCGACTGGAGAAGAATTTCCCGACCTGGTTCCGCGAACTGCGCCCAATCTACGGGCCGTTCGAAGGCGCGATGGACCGCTTCGTCAAGCTGGAGAAGAACGACTTCATCGGACGCGAAGCGGCAGCCAGGGAGCAGGCAGAAGGGCCAAAACTGCGCCGTGTCTCTTTCATCGTCGATGCCGCGGACGCCGATGTCATGGGCGACGAACCGATCTGGGCCAAGGTCGGCGGCAGGGACTACGGCACGGTGGAAAAGCCGCACGGCTATGGTGCGCCGCGTTTCGATACGAACGGCAAGG
Organism: Mesorhizobium sp. M5C.F.Cr.IN.023.01.1.1; assembly: GCF_003997585.1. Lineage (NCBI taxonomy): Bacteria > Pseudomonadati > Pseudomonadota > Alphaproteobacteria > Hyphomicrobiales > Phyllobacteriaceae > Mesorhizobium > Mesorhizobium sp. M5C.F.Cr.IN.023.01.1.1. The sequence goes on from NZ_RZSU01000055.1 coordinate 23,070, forward strand.
AAGTGCGCGGCTCCAGGGCCGCGGAAGGCGCTTCGGCCGTGCGCGGCATCGTCGATGGCGACTGGCGCGTGGTCGGCTGGGTCACCTCCGGCGGCTATGCCCATTACGTCCAGAAATCGATGGCGCAAGGCTATGTGCCAGCCGCGTTAGCCGGGGAAGAGAGCGCCGGACTGTTCGAGATCGAAATCCTCGGGAGCCGGCGCCCGGCCCGCATCAATGTCGAGCCGCCTTTCGACCCGAGCGGCGAAAAGATGCGGACCTAGAGCACCGCACCCAAAGGCCTGCCCTCCGGCCCGACCCGGGGTGCGATCGATTTTGGAGAGGTCCGATGCCCAGACAAAAAGCTAGAGGGGCGGTACGATTCGACTTGAAGCCCGCCGCCCCGGAAGCGATCAGGGCTGCCACATTGTGCGGGGCATGGCCTTCGTGCTAGCGGAGCCGGCGGCAACTGGCACGGGCGATGAGAACTCGTTGAAGTATTCGATGAAATGGGACGAATGGCTTGCCGAGAGCAGGATCGGCCCCTTCCCGGCGGCGATCGTCATGGTCGCCGCTTATCTGGCCTTGCAAACCGTCATATTGTCCATTCTGGCCACTTGGGCAGGAACTGGCGTCGGCGTCGATGACGCGGAGCAACTGATTTATCTTCCATATCTTTGGGCTGGGTATGGCGGCTCGCAACCGCCTCTCTATACATGGATCAACTGGCTGGCCGCGCAAATTTTCGGCACCAATATTTTCACGCTGAAGCTCGTCAAATACTCCGTGCTGTTCCTCGCCGCCTGCAGTGTGTTCGCCGCCATGCGGCGGTTCGGCTACACGAAAGCCACGGCAGCGGCGGCCATGCTCGGGCTTTTCACAATCCCGCAAATCGCCTGGGAATCGCAGCGGGCCTTGTCGCATTCGGTCGCCGTTGTCGGCTTTTGCGCACTGCTCCTGCTCGCGATGGCTAATCTGATCGAGCGGCGAAGCGTGATCGCCTATGCGCTGTTTGGCTTGGCAACGGCTGCGGCAATTCTTGCCAAATACAACGACGTATTCCTGGTGTTAGCCCTTGTTGCGGCGGTGTTGTCGCTGCGCGAGTTGCGCGGCGCGATCCTCGATCCGAAATTCGCAATCAGCGTTGCCGTCGCGATATTGGTGCTGGCACCAACCACATATTGGAGCCTCATGCATCCTGCCGATTTGCTGGCGAGAGGCGAGAAGTTCGGAATAGACCTACAGCAGCCGCGCATGACGGCCGCAGCCACCGGCGCCGGCAAGTTTATCATGGCGACCTTCAATTTCGCTGTCTTGCCGGTGTTGGTTTCCGCGCTGGCTTTCGCGCTGACGGGGTTTCGTTTCTCCGAGCGTCACCCCAAAGCTCCGACCAGGGAAGTTCTCTTGTGGCGTACCTTGGCGCTCGGCCTGGCCATGCTGGCGACACTTGTGCTGGCAACCGGCGTGACCGAGGTCAAGGCCCGTTGGCTGGTGCCGGTCCTCGTCATCTTGCCGCTGGCGATGGCCGCCTATATGGAACGACTTTCACCACGCGGCAGGGACGCCCAGCTCCTGGTGATCGCGGCCGGAGCGGTCATCGCCGTTCTGCTCGCGCCCGCCACTTGGTACTTCCAGATAAACGGGACCAGTGGTCTCTCGCGGATGATCCGGGTGGATTACCCGGCCCTCTATCGCCAGCTGACTGCCGACGGGCCGGTGAAAACCGCAATATCCGACGGTGCATGGGTCGGAAATCTGCGGTTGGTCGACGAAAAATTGGTCGCGCTTGACCAGGAAGTGCCGAATTTCGACAGGCTGGTGCAAGAGCCGGCTGTACTCGTCTGGCTCGACCGCGACGATCCGCGGCCGGTCATTTTGGAGCAGCTCAAAAAAGCCGGCTATGAGCCGGACGGCCAACCAAGGCAAATCATGGTTCCGCTGTTGCCTGGCACGGACAAGCCTGCCCGGTCCGGCGCCTACATAAGATTGAAGAAAACGGCTGCGGAAAAAGCCCCAGCGCCCGACGAAGGCGTTAGCAAAGGAGCCGAGGGTGGACAGGAACCCGACTGATCGACCTCCTCGTCATCGCAAGATCATGCCGTTCGAGCCGGACGAAGCGGGCGCCATCGATGCGTTGCGCCTGAAGTCGCGGCAGAAGGCCGCTGAGCTCAACCAGCATATGCTCGGCTATGGCGCACTGGCGGAAGCCGAGTGGCACGCCGCCGGCATTGCTGCCCCCAACCTGCCTGCCATGCGTCAATACCGGCTCGACCGCATCCGCGCCGAGCTGAAGCGCCGCGACTATGCGGGAGCCCTGCTCTACGATCCGATTAACATCCGCTATGCGACCGACTCGACCAACATGCAGCTCTGGGTCGCGCACAACCCGACAAGGCATTGTTTCGTTGCCACCGAAGGCCCGGTGGTGCTGTTCGACTATTTTTCGTGCGAGCACCTTTCCGACCACTCCGGCGCGGTCGACGAGGTGCGGCCGGCAGTGTCGTGGATGTATCTCTACAGCGGCGAGTTGACCGAGAAAAAGGTCCGCCGCTGGGCTGCCGGCATCGCCGATCTGGTGAAAGAGCATGGCGGCGGTATCAGTCGTATCGCCGTCGATCACATCAATACCGAAGGCGTCGAAGAGCTCGCCCGCCTCGGCATCTCGATCGGCAATGGCGAAGCGCTGATGGAAAATGCGCGTGTAATCAAATCGCCCGACGAAATCCTGGCCATGCGCCGGTCGATCGTCGCTTGCCAGGCGGCAATGGGCGAGATGGAAGCAGCATTGAGGCCAGGCATTTCCGAAAACGAATTGTGGGCCGAACTCCACCGCGGCAACATTGCGCGTGGCGGCGAATGGGTCGAAACCCGCCTTTTGACGTCAGGCCCGCGCACCAATCCGTGGTTCCAGGAATGCTCGTCGAGAACGATCGAAGCCGGCGATCTCGTCGCTTTCGATACCGACCTGATCGGCCCTTATGGTTTCTGCGCCGACCTGTCGCGCACCTGGCTCTGCGGCGACACCGAGCCGTCCAACGAGCAACGCGACCTGTTTCGCATCGCCGCCGACCAGATCGCCCACAACACCCGCCTGATGCAGCCGGGCATGTCCTTCCGCGACCTTGTCGAACGCTCGGCGGTGCCGCCCGGCGATTGTTTCCCGACGCGCTACGGCGTGCTCTATCACGGCGTCGGCCTGGCCGACGAATACCCGACGCTGCCGCATGCGATCGACTGGACTGAAGACACGCCCGACGGCGTGCTTGTGTCAGGCATGGTGCTTTGCGTCGAGAGCTATATCGGCCGGCTTGGCGGTCACGAGGGCGTCAAGATCGAGGAACAGATCCTGATCACCGAAACCGGCAACGAGCAGCTTTCGACCTATCCGCTCGACGAGCGGCTGCTCGGCGGCTGATTGTTTTTACGCGAGCGCCGCGACAGCCTCGCGCAACGCCACCACGATTTTCTCCGGTGTCGCCTTGGCGGTGATGAACGGCAGGCCCTTGCGCCGCGTTGTCCAACCGACGACCGTCACCGCTTCCGCTACAGGCTCGAAGCGCCGCGCCAGCGCCCAGCTCTGGCAGTCGATGGCCGCGACATCGGCCTTGCCCTCGGCGATCGCGACGATCGACGCGCGGTGGCCACCGCTTTCACTGCGCTCTGAGAAGATATCAAGGCTATCGCCCAGCGCCTTTAGGTCACGCGTCAGCGCGATGATGCCCGACATGGAATCGAGGCTGTTGAAGGTAAAGTGCTTGCCACGCAGGATATCAATCGGGATGAATGGGCTGCCATCGGACGTTGAGCCGACCGTTGGCGCTTCACCTACCCGCATCACGATGGCGCTAGAATACAGTTCGCCCTGCCCGCCCTCGAAGGCATCGTAATTCGGCTGGCCGATCACCTGGACATGCTTCGACAGGCCGAGTTCCATCGGACCCCAGCAGGTCTGTGCGAACAGCAGCGCCGGATGCACCCAGAGGCCGTGAAAATCCAATTCGTCCGGCGGCAGCGTCGCCGGATCGGGCGCGATAACCGCTCCGGCGGCGTCGCGGATGCCGCCTTCTACGGGCCGCAAATCGGCATTGACGCGAGCGATGGTCTGCGGCGCGTCTATGCCTTTTTGCCGGAAGGCATCACGCAGCCGTGCCCATTGGGCATCAACCTCGATCCGCATTTCGGGCCAGTCGTACATCGGCAAGGCGGCAACGAAATCGCTCATGCCGGGATTTTGATCGTTACGCTGAGAAACTGACGAGACCATTCGACGCGCACCTGGGCATCGCCGCCGGCGATGCCACAAAATTCATTCTTTCGGCGGCTCGGCGGGCACCGGCGCACTGCCTAGCCCATTGAGGCTGCGCGCTCTGACGCGCGGCTTGAACGCCCGGCCCGGTTCCGGCGTGCGCCGCAGCACCGGGTGGACGATCGGCTCCTTCGCCTTGAACGCATAAGCCTTGAGAAGCGCCAAATAGTTCGGATAAGCGTAGCCATTGTTCATCCGCAGCCACTCGTCACGGCGCTCGCGAAACAGCTTCGGCAGCCGGTACCAAGCCACCGTCGGGCTCTTGTGATGGACGAAATGCAGATTGTTGTTGAGGAACAGGAACGACAGCGGCGAACGCTCGACGATCACCGTGCGGCCTTCCGGATGCTCCGACCATTGGTGCTCTGCGAAGGTGCGGATCGAGATCAGTGATTGGCCCAGCCACACCGGAACCAGAATGTAGAGCCATAGCGGGACGCCGAAGCCGAACTGCACGACCGGCAGCACCACGGCGAGGCCGACGGCGTGCAGCAGCCATGCCTTTCGGATCATCTTGTCGCCGGCGAGCACCTGCTTGGCATCGTCGATGAAGAAGCCGATGCACGACAGCCATGGGCCGAGAATGAGACGGCCGATCATGGTGTTGTTGATCTTCAGCAGGAACTTCATCGCCGGCGGCAATTCGTCATGGTGGCACAGCGCCTTGTAGTAGCTTTCAGGATCGTCAAGCGGATCGGTCAGCCGTTCGTCGGCATGATGGCGCAGATGAATGGTCTTGAACCGACGGAACGGCCAGACGAGACCGATCGGCAGGAAGACGAAAGCTTCGTTGAGCTGCGCATTGCGAGTCGGATGGCCGTGCAGGACTTCGTGGGCCAGCGAGGATTGCAGCGCGGCCATCAAGGCCAGAACCAAGAGCGCCAGCAGCGGATAGGACGGCCACAGGAATAGGCCGGCTGCAAGCCAGGTGCCGTAACAGAAAAACGCGAGAAACACGGTCGGCCATTCGATGGCCGGCGCATTGCGTCGTCTGTTATTCATGCTCGTCATGGATCGACCACTGCCCTTCCAGTCGCCGGAATCGTTTTGATTCCTGACAGCATTGTGTCAGGAGCATCGAGATGCTGCAACGCGACAAGGCGCACAAAATGTTGCGATTGCGCATTTTTAGCCGCAGATGTTATATATTGTAAACGAATTGGAGGATTCATTTACGCCTAAACTGCCACTTTAACGGATTAGGCGGATTTTTTTCCTCCCAACGGCCGGAATGACGATATGGACAAACGCGACCTATCGACGATCTTCCGGGAGCGCCTGAAAATGCTCCTGACACGATCCGACTTGAACCAGTCCGCTTTCGCGACGGCGGTGGGCATCGATCGTTCGGCGCTTTCGCAGCTGCTGTCCGGCGCCTCGACACGCCTTCCCCGCGCCGAAACGCTGCTCAACATTGCCGCCGAATTCAAAGTGTCGCTCGACTGGCTGCTCGGCCTCAGCCAGGACGAAGGCGTCACCGGTGAAATCCGCGAGAGCCTGGAGATCGAGGAAGCGCCCGACGGTTTCGACCGCACGCTGCTGGCCAGATGGCATGCCGAGGCCGCCGGTACGAAAATCCGTTACGTGCCGGCCGGCATTCCCGACCTTCTGCGCACCGAGGCGCTCGTCGACTACGAGGCTGGTATCGCCAACAAGAGCCGGGAGGCCCAGGCCGGTGAGACGCAGTACCGCATCGACTACAACCGGCGGCCGGAAACCGACATGGAAGTCTGCATGCCGCGCCACACGCTGGAGATCTTTGCGCGCGGACTGGGCGTCTGGGACCGTTTTCCTGAGGCCGACCGCCACCAGCAGCTTCTTCACATGGCGACGCTGCTCGACGACCTTTATCCCACCTTCCGCCTGTTTCTCTATGACGGGCGGATGCGCTACTCGATTCCCTACACCATATTCGGGCCCTATCGTGCCGCCATCTATGTCGGCGACATGTATCTGGTGCTGAACGCGACCCAGCCAGTCCGCACGCTGACCAGCCATTTCGACAATCTGATCCGCGCCGCCGACATCAACGCGCATGAGGCGGCCAGCTTCACGCAAAGGCTGGCGGAGATGCGATTTTGACGGCTTGTTTGATTGACGCCATATAAAGATTTCTTTATATCCTTATCTCGACAAAGAATCCCCGGAAGGCGTATTTCCAATGACCAATCCAATTGACGCGCTGCTTGCTGAAAAGGGCGTTCTGCTTGCCGATGGCGCCACCGGCACCAATCTGTTCGCCATGGGGCTAGAGGCGGGCGAGGCTCCAGAGTTGCTGAACGAGACGGCGCCGGACACCATCACCAGTCTCCACCAGAACTTCGTCGATGCCGGCGCTGACATCATCCTGACCAACTCCTTCGGCGGCACCCGCCACCGGCTGAAGCTGCACCATGCGCAAGGCCGCGTGCATGCGCTGAACAAGCGCGCCGCCGAGATCGCCCGCGCTGTCGCCGATAAAGCCGGCCGCAAGGTCATCGTGGCGGGCTCGGTCGGCCCGACCGGCGAGTTGCTGGTGCCGCTCGGCGCGATGACCTATGACGAGGCGGTCGAGGCCTTTGCCGAACAGATCGAGGGCCTGAAAGCCGGCGGCGCCGAAGTCGCCTGGATCGAGACCATGTCGGCGCCGGACGAAATCCGCGCGGCAGCCGAAGCCGCGATCCGCGTCGGCTTGCCCTATACCTACACCGGCTCCTTCGACACCGCCGGCCGCACCATGATGGGGCTGTTGCCGAAGGACATCCACGGCGTCGCCGATGGCTTGTCGCAGGCTCCGCTCGGTGTCGGCGCCAACTGCGGCGTCGGCGCCTCCGACATCCTCGCTTCGCTGCTCGACATGACGGAGGCGAAGCCGGAGGCAACGGTGATCGTCAAGGGCAATTGCGGCATTCCGGAATTTCGCGGCGCCGAGATCCATTATTCCGGCACGCCCGAGCTGATGGCCGACTATGTCAGGCTGGCCGTCGATGCCGGCGCAAAGATCGTCGGCGGTTGCTGCGGCACCTCGTTCGCCCACCTCGCCGCCATGCGCAAGGCGCTCGATGCGCATACAAGGTCGGATCGCCCGAGCATCGAAAAAATCGTCGAGCGCATTGGCCCGATGCGCAACAAGCAGGCCACAGTCAACACCGTCGAGACCAGCGAAGCCCGCCGCGAGCGCCGGCGCAGCCGCGCCTGACAAATGTTGAAAAAGGCCGGAAAGGTTTCCCCTGCCGGCCTGCCTCACCCGCCCGTGGGTCGGTTTCCACTATCCGAACGATCCCGTCTGACGAAAATCGGACGTCATCACGATTACCGGTTACCGCCAAGCGCCGAGGCAAGGCGCACCAGCGAGAGGAACTCGGACCGGTACCCAAACGGGTCGGCTCCCCGGGCGGTAGTGGCAATTCCCATGATCTTGTCATAGCCGAACTTCGCGGTCGCATCCTCGTCGCGCAGCTTCTGGCCGAAGGCAGCGACGGCAATGGAGAACCGCTGGTCGGTGCTGGCCTGGTCGAAATCAGCCACTTCGTTGGCTGATGTCACCGGCGTGGTGATCAGCTTCGAGGCATCCTCGTTCGGCAGCTTATAGCGGATTTTCACGAAGGCATATTCGTCGGCGTTGGCGACGCCGCCATTGTTCACCGAAGCCTGGCCGTAGCGCAGCGGATCGATCTGCTCGCCGCCGCTGCCCTGCGGCGTGATCTCGTAGATCGCGGTGACCGAATGGCCGGAACCGATCTCGCCGGCATCGACGCGGTCGTTGTTGAAATCCTCGCGATTCAAGGCCCGGGTCTCGTAGCCGATCAGCCGGTATTCCGAGACCCTGTTCGGATTGAACTCGACCTGGATCTTCACGTCCTTGGCGATGGTGAACAATGTCGAGGACGCATCCTCGACCAGCACCTTCTCGGCCTCGGCCAAAGTGTCGATATAGGCGGCGGTGCCGTTGCCGTTCTGGGCGATGGTCTGCATCATCTGATCGTTCAGATTGCCGCGACCGAAACCGAACACCGACAGAAACACCCCGATCTTGCGCTCTTTTTCGATCAACCGCTTCAGATCGTCGTCGTCGGTCTGGCCGACATTGAAATCGCCGTCCGTGGCCAGCATTACGCGATTGATCCCGTCGTTGACGAAGGATTTCTGCGCCAGCCGATAGGCTTCCTTGATGCCCGCCTCGCCGGCCGTGCTGCCGCCGGGCATCAACGTGTCGATGGCATTGAGGATCTTGTCCTTCTCCGAAACTTTCGTCGGCTCGAGGACGGTGCCGGCATCACCCGCATAAGTGACGATCGAAACCGTGTCGTCGGGCCTCAGCCTGTTGACCAGAAGCCGGAAGGCCGATTGCAAGAGCGGCAGCTTGTCCTGCTCGTTCATCGAGCCCGACACGTCGATCAGAAACACCAGATTGGCTTTGGGCTGCTCGGCCGGCTTGGCGTCGAAACCCTTGATAGCGACATGCATCAGCCTGGTGTGCTCGTTCCACGGCGTCGGCATGACGCTGACGGTCGAGTTGAACGGGGTCGAGGCAGAGTCCGGTCCTTTCCAGTCATAGGGGAAGTAGTTGATCATCTCCTCGACGCGGACGGTGTCGGCTCGCGGCACAATACCTTCCCTGAGCGAACGCCGCACGAAGGAATAGGAAGCGGTGTCGACATCGATCGAAAAGGTCGAGACCGGGTCTTCGAGCGCGGCACGCACCGGATTGCTCTTGAAATCCTCGACGCGGTCGCGATTTTGCTCCGGCAACGGCATCTGGTCGGCCGGCATAGGCGGTTGTACCATCAGTTTGGACTCGGCTGTTGTGCCGGCCATACGCTTGACCGGTGGGGCGCTTGCGCCGCCGTCCTGTGCGAACTCGCCGCCCGGCGCCGGCGGAGGCGCATTGCTGGTCAGCGCACCTTGCCTTGCCAGGCCGCCGGCGCCAGCCGACTCTGGCTTCGGCGGCGATGCCGGCGCAAGCGCCTCGGCTGCGTTGCGGCTTTCGGCGTCGGCATCGGCTTTCTTCCTAGCCACTGGTTTGTCGGCCAGCGTTTCGGTGATCTTCTCGTCGCCACCGGAATGGAATGGCTGCTCCTGCAGCATGTAGATGGTGGCGTATCCGGCTATCGGTAGGGCGACGAGCCCGGCAATGGCCGGAGTGACGAAGAGTTTCTTTCGCATGATTTCGCTCCAGAGCTTTTGTGCTCGCTCTGTAAGACGAAGCCCTTTCGCTGATCCTTGGGCGGCGGGTGAGGTTTTTTCGTCCAGGTCGTAAGCCCGCATGGCGGCCTCGAAGGCACGCGCCTTCGCGTCGGTACCCGGTGCCGGTGCTGCGATGTCGCGCAGTCTGTTGAGTTCGTTGTCGTCGACCATGATCACACTTCCCCGGCTGAACGCATGAGCGTCTTCAACCGTTTCTTCGCTTCATGGATGTGCCAGGAAACCGTCGTCTCCGAGATGCCTATCGCCTCGGCGGCGGCTGCGTGGCTGAGCCCTTCGCCATAGACGAGCAGCACTGCGTCGCGCTGCTTGTCCGGCAGCATCCGCACCGCCGCCCAAAGCGCCTCGGCCGGATCTTCGGGCTCGGCCGGGGCTTCTCCCGTGATCAGCTCGTAAGCTCCGTAGGCTTCGATCTTGATCGTCTCGCGGACCGTCTTGCGCATCACGTCGCGTGCCGCATTCAGCGTCATGGTGTAGAGCCAGGTGGTGAAGGCGCCGCTGCCATGATAGTCGCGGATCGCCCGGCCGAGCCGGACGCAGACTTCCTGGGCGATATCCTCGGCGTCGGCCTTCTTCCCGCACCAGCGATATGCGGCGCGATAGACGAAATCATAGTGCCTTTCGAGCAATTTGCCGAAAGCCCGCCTGTCTCCGCCCTTCGCCCGCCCGATCAACTCGGCGTCGGAGGCTTCGCTTTCATCCAGCATCATCGCCATCATTTGCCTGTTGGACGAAGGCTAGCGGCGGTTCCTTGGGGTGGTGGAAAGAAAAGGACAAACCGCCTTCGAGAACACCAACCATGGGTGCTCCTCACTCTCCGGGACAGACCAGGCGCACGGTGACCGTGTGCTTGCCGCTGACCGACATGCCGCCCTGTGTCACGATCTTGGCAAACGGCATCGTGCTGACATCTTGCGAGATGTCCGCCTCGCTCGCAAAGCGTTCTGCTGCAAACACCTCGCCGCTGCCGACTTCGCCTTGAGGACGCATCGACATGCCGAAACCGCCCCTGCAGCGAAGCTTTACGTCGCCGGGCCGGCCTGACGACTTGCTCTCGAGGCTCATGACAAAGCCATCTGTATCCAGAGCCAGATCGATGTCATCGTTGAGTTGCCCGCTCGATTTGCACGTCATGCCGCCAATCTTCGCGTTCTTGATCTTGCCGGATTGTTTGCCCTTTCCGTTCACCGTCCAACTGTCCGACCCGGGCGAGCTCTTGCCCTCCATCTCGATCGAGGACGTCACATACGAATAAGTGGCATCGAACTGCGGACCTTTGATTCGGGGCTCCATCTTCGCTTCCACGGTGATTGTCCCCTCATCCACGATGCGCTTGAGTTGTGCCCGCATGGCGTGAGACTGCTCCCTATAACGTTCGGCTTCTTCGGCGGCGAACTGACTGGGCAATCTATCCCAGTAGACCGCAGGGGTTTCCCTTGCGCATCTCTCCCTGTGCGCGGCCTCGTGAGCCAACGTGATGTCCGCGATTTCCTTGCACTGCGAGCCAGCGCGCAGCGCCTCAAGATCGGCCGGCTTCTGCTCGCAGCTGCCAAACTTCATGTCCACCGTCAAAGGACCCGAATAGCCGTAGGCCGGGTTGTGAGGGAGCTTGAACGTGCGCATGACGTCGGCGCGCGCCCTGGACGATCGGTCCTGGATGTTAACGTCTGAATCGGGATGGATCGGGTTCTTGTGCGCCCCGATCAGCGGATCCTCGACCGCCTTGAGCTTCGCCGCCATATCGGCGAAGAACATCGCCTCATACTCGGCGTTCTTCAGTTCTTCCTGAACGCTGCGCAGGTTGCGGCAGGAACATTTTGCTTGATCGGCAAAGGCTGGCTGGACCATCGCACTGGTCAACAGGCAAAGGCCTAGAATCTTGCTCCCGAGAGAAACCCGCATCATAGCCCCTGATCAAACGACTGCCGCCGGTATTCAGGAGCTATGTTTCGAGACTATGTCGCCGGCCCCGGCGAGCTAGCCCAACGTTTCACTGAACAGCGTCGCCATTCGCTTCGAGTGGCGCTCGGCGCCCGTTGCGTCGAAGGCGCTGTGGTCCGCCACGCACCAGCCATGCACCATGCCGGCATAGTTCTCGATGACATGGTCGGCTTCAGCCGTGCGCAGCGCTTCGGCCAGCCGTGCCGACTGCTCCGGCGGAAAACTTCTGTCAACACCCGCCGTGCCGACATAGACCCGCGCCTTGATCGACGCAGCCTTCCGGTGCGGGCTGTCGGCGGCATCGCTCGCCAGATTGCCGCCATGGAAACTGGCCGCGGCAACGATCCGGCCGGAATAGGTCGCGGCGGCGTTCAGCGCCCGCGCTCCGCCCATGCAATAGCCGACGGTGCCGACCGGTCCGGTCACGCCTTCGGCATCGAGCGCATCGAGGAAAGCGCCGCTGTCGCGGATGGTCATGTCCTGTGTCGTGCCGCTGAGGAGACCCGTGATGACGTTGTCGCGCGATACATATCCACGCGGGCCAACAGGGCAAGGCGCAATGAGGCAACCTCCTTCAAGATTTCGTGCGGCATTCGGCGATGCTACAGACCCGCGAACGCGGCCATGTGAAAGGCTTGAACCTGTGGCGGATAGCGGTAGTCAGCGCCATAGGGACAGGCGTTGCGGTCGAGACAGCCGCCGGTTCGGCAAGGCGCGCCGTTTTGCCCACGCACATGCGCCAGACAAGTTTCATACGCGAAACCATCCGCAGAATACGGGTTGACGGGACAGGATTTCAGGCAAGGTTTGTCGACACATGTGTCGCAAAGGTGAATCGCGCCGCGGGGTTCGTGAAGCGCTATTTCGACCTCGAACAGCAGCGCGCCGCGATAGGCGTGCCAGAGTCCGTATTGCGGATGCATGAGGATGCCGAGCGGCGACGGCCGCAACCCCTCCGCCCGCATCGCCCATTGCTGGAACGGCAGATACGGTCTGTCGGACGGACACACGGCACGCGCGCCGAAGTCGTTCGCCACCCCGCCGATCACTTCGCGCGACCATCTGTCGAGCGGATTGGCGACGGCCTGTGATTGGCTTTCTTTCCAGCGCAGGAAATGCGGCCATGGCGCGGCGCCCGCCTGCCCCACCAGCAGCACGGATTTGGCGGCACCGCCAGAGAGGCCGGAAAGTGTTTCCTCGCCCCCTGCAAAATTGAAACCGCCGCGAAGCATGAGACCATGGGCGGAAAGTGCCGCCGCGATGGGTTCCGTCATGCTGCGCTCAAGGATCATCCCTTCCTGTCCGGATCGGAGAAGGCGCTCCGCCAGACTTCCTTATGGATGATGTTGGCGACTTTAGCCCCGCCTGACTCGGGCTCCTTTCAGGTGAAGGCGTCGGCCATCGACGCCTTCTTCGTGGCGATGAACTCCTTCAGCCCATCGTCGATACCCTGATCGAGATGCGGCGCCTCGTAGCTTTCCAGCCAGCGACGGGCGAGTTCGTTGGCGCGCTGCGGAGCGGTTTTTTCGCCCTCGGCCAGCCACTGCTCGTAGGAATTATTGTCGGCAATGCTGGAACGGTAGAAGGCGGTCTGGAAATTGGCCTGGGTGTGGTCACAGCCGAGATAGTGGCTGCCCGGGCCGACCTGGCGGATGGCGTCCATCGCCTGGCCGTTCTCCGACAGGTCGACGCCTTCGGAGAATTTCTGCGTCATGCCGAGCTGGTCGATGTCCATCATGAATTTTTCGTAGCAGGAGGCGAGTCCGCCTTCGAGCCAGCCGGCCGAATGCAGCACGAAATTGGTGCCGGCGAGAATCGTTGAGTTCAGCGTGTTGGCGCTCTCATAGGCCGCCTGCGCATCCGGTATCTTCGAAGCGCAGAGCGAGCCGCCGGTGCGGAACGGCAGGTCGAGCCGGCGGGCGAGCTGCGCCGCGCCATAGGAAACCAGCGACGGCTCCGGCGTGCCGAAGGTCGGCGCGCCCGACTGCATCGAAATCGACGAGGCGAAGGTGCCGAACAGCACCGGCGCGCCCGGCCGGATCAGCTGCGTGAACGACGCGCCGGCCAGCACTTCGGCCAGAACCTGGGTCAGCGTGCCGGCGACCGTCACCGGGCTCATTGCGCCGGCGAGAATGAACGGCGTGACGATGCAGGCCTGGTTGTGACGCGAATAGACTTTCAGCGCACCCAGCATGGTCTCGTCGAACACCATCGGCGAATTGGCGTTGATCAGGCTGGTTAGCACCGTGTTGTTTTCGACGAAATCGTCGCCGAACACGATCTTGGCCATCGCCACCGTGTCTTCGGCGCGCTCGGGCGCGGTGACCGAGCCCATAAACGGCTTGTCCGAATATTTGATGTGGCTGTAGATCATGTCGAGATGGCGCTTGTTGACCGGCACGTCGACCGGCTCGCACACCGTGCCGCCCGAATGATGGATCGACGGCGCCATATAGGCGAGCTTCACGAAATTCCGGAAATCCTCGATCGTCGCATAGCGCCTGACGCCATCGAGATCGCGCACGAAGGGCGGGCCGTAGACCGGCGCGAAGACGGTGGCGTTGCCACCGATCTGCACCGAACGTTCGGCATTGCGGGCATGCTGGGTATAGACGGACGGCGCGGTTTTCAAAAGCGAGCGGCAGAGCCCCTTGGGAAAGTGCACGCGCTCGCCCTTGACGTCGGCGCCGGCCTCTTTCCACAGCTGCAGCGCCTCGGCGTCGTCGCGAAAGATGATGCCGATCTCTTCGAGCACCGTGTCGGTGTTCTTCTCGATCAGCGCCAGCCCTTCCTCGTCCAGCACCTCATAGACGTTGATCTTGCGCTTGATGTAGGTGAGCTGGGCGCCGGGGCCGCCACCCGAGCGCGCCGCCCGTCGGGCAGCGGCACCACCGCTGGCGGCGCGTCCGCGCCGCGCGTTTGACGCTTCCTGGTCGACCGGCGCGTTCTCACTCATGATCGTTCTTCCCTGACTTTTGTTCTGGCCTGATTATTACGGCCGCATATCGCGGCTTCTGGCCGGATCGTAGCCATGCACCCTATTCGAAACGGCCCGCCAGCGCCAACGCCTGTCGCAAAATCGACAAGAATTCCAATAGATTTGCAGTCGCTTTCCTTTTGCGGGAAGTCGCAAATCAGCTATGGACGTACGCCTGTAGCGGGTTAGGTATTGGCGTGATATTTGAGGCCCCGCAATTGCATCTGTGCGGCAAGGAGCTGGATTAAAAATGGCCGACGACGAGATCATCCTTTCCGAGCTTTCCGACGACGAACTCGTGCAGCAGATGCACGACGACCTTTATGACGGGCTGAAGGAAGAGATCGAGGAAGGCACTCAGATCCTGCTCGAACGCGGCTGGGAGCCCTACAAGGTGCTGACCGAGGCGCTGGTCGAAGGCATGCGCATCGTCGGCGAGGATTTTCGCGACGGCATCCTGTTCGTTCCCGAAGTGCTGCTGTCGGCCAACGCGATGAAGGCCGGCATGTTCATCCTGCGTCCGCTGCTCGCCGCCACCGGCGCACCGAAGCAGGGCAAGATGGTGATCGGCACCGTCAAGGGCGATATCCACGACATCGGCAAGAACCTCGTCGGCATGATGATGGAAGGCGCCGGCTTCGACGTCATCGACCTCGGCATCAACAATGCGGTGGAAAAATATCTCGACGCCATCGAACAGCACCAGCCTGACATTATCGGCATGTCGGCGCTGCTGACGACGACCATGCCCTATATGAAGGTCGTCATCGACACGATGAAGGAAAAGGGCATCCGCGACGACTATGTCGTGCTGGTCGGCGGCGCGCCACTCAACGAGGAATTCGGCAAAGCCGTCGGCGCCGACGCCTATTGCCGCGACGCGGCCGTGGCGGTCGAAACCGCCAAGGACTTCATGAAGCGCAAGCACAACGTCCGCGCGTCGGCCTGAGCTTTTTAGCCAATTTCCCGAGGGACTGGCGCGGTGCCCTCGGCGCTTTTGTCCCATTGACCTCGGCGGCAAGCTCGCCACTGGATTTCTCGATCGGCATAGGCATGCCGTCGGCATGGCGCCGGCCGGCTAGCTATTGGACGCACGGTGCTTCCGCGACCACGCCAACCCTACGGTCCCAACCTCTGTTAGCTTATTCGTGCGGCAGACTCCAACGCCGCCCGGCCCACTGCTCCCGGCGAACGGACCCAATTGCCCGCTGGTTAGGCCCGGCGGCCCGCTGGTCACCCCCGATTGGCTATCGGGCTGTTCTACCTGCCCCCGTTTGTGGCCAGACGTTCGACAAGCGGAACCTTGGCGAAGTGCCGCTCCTCGACCATGAGCCGCTGCCGACCGAACAATAGATTCCGTCAGCCTCTCGACATGACGGCAAAATGCGGCTGCTCATCGTCCGCTGGCCTGCCGTTGAGCAGATTGAGCGCCCCCGATGTTCGGCATGAGGAACATACTTACGAACAGTGTTCGTTCGAATGATGCTATTCCGTTGCCTTGAGCGCAAGTTTTGGTCAGCCAGCACAGCGCCTCCTCTTAAGCTCGCTGGTGGTCAAGGCCCAGCGGCCTCCAGCTGCCAGTCCCCCTCGCAACCAAGCCGCTGGGCCGGCCCCGCTAGAGCGAAGAGCGTTGTCCCGCATGTTAGCAACATCTTGACCAAGCCCTAGCGCGCTCCAGACTCAATTTCATGGCGCGGGGCACAGGGGTATTGTGACGTGGTGGCGGTCACCGCTACAGTGCGAAAGCGGGTACGCGAGAACCAGACGGGTCGAGAAATACCGGCCCCAGAAGCGCAACAAGCCGCTGCGTGACATGGCGGGCTAGCATAGAGTCCAAGAGAACATCCGCAGCGCCTGGGCCGCCCTCAAACTGGTTCGTATGACTATTGAACAGACCCGCCCAGCCGGGGTGTTGCCGAGCGAGGAAGCAGTTTTGTGCTATTCGGTTCCGAGCCTGTCCATGAAGGCGAAGCCCTTGCCAAAGCCATCATTGAGGCGGTTGAAAGGCTGGCCCGATGATTCGCCTTGTGTCAGTGCCGCGACAAGCAGCGAGCAATCGAGCTCCTCCGGGAACGAAACCGTCAGGTCACGCTGAGTTGCCATGCGAAGCGATTTCAATCTTGCCGTCTTTGCGGCGCGTTCGGCGCACTCAGCCTCAGCGATTGCCTTCGCGGAGCGCCTAATTGTGCTATTTCCCAGCCAACACATCTATTCGATCCAGCAGAATTCCGATGCGCCGGTCATGCCCTGACTCTTTGAGATTGTCGCCGTTCATTGTGATGAAGTCGGTTTCGATCAGTGAGGTTAAAACCTGCACTCCCGCCATGAGGCGCGGGCAGATCGGCTTTAGAATAGCCGTTGGCTTGGCAGCGCCACCTAAAGCCGACCTTGGCCGCGCGTCTGCACTCCAACAAACGCATTGAAGGCAAGTCGCGGGCAAAAAAATGCGGAAAGCGGTCGTCTCTCTGGGGGTGCTGACAGTTCTAGCGGCGGGGGCGATTGGCGGGTTGCTGATTACGTCAACCGCAGTTCTCTACCACGATGAAAAGGATCCAACGGACGGGTTAATCTGCCATTATTTCACGGGCGTAGGGACGTTCACTACGCCAAGCTATGCGGTGACTGGCTGCCCGCCGTTTATCAGAATTGGGTTCTAGGCGGGCTCTAGTCCCTCGTTCGAATGATGCTGATGCATTAGCTCCCGCGCATTTTGCTGGACCGACGTCGACACGTCGGGTCTAAAAGGGGAACTCCATGGACACACTCATGACGACGGCCCGGCAGTTTTGCCAAGACGATTCAGGCGCTGCCATGGTCGAATATTCGATCCTTGTCGGCATCATTGCCGCAGCAGCGATACTTGCGATCCTGGCGATTGGTGGCTGGGTCACAGGGCGTTTCACCGGCCTGTGCGCCGCGTTGGAAGCCTCGCCGCTCGGCACCTGCAACGAGGGAACGGGCGTCGGAACCTGACACGCTAAAACTCAGCGCTCTTACTGCCTGAGAAGGGTCGGCGTTCGTCGCGCCGGCCCTTTTTTACGAATTTCTGTACGACACCGCCACCCAGGCCTGTACGCTGTAGGTGTTTGTTGCATTAACGCCAGTTGCATGGCCGCAACCATTGCGCATGCTTGCCAGCCACTCGACTGGCCTTCGGCATCCAGTGTCACGCCAAAGAACGACACCGTTAGTAGACGGTTTAACGTCGCTGGCTGCCGCGATGACAGCCTCCCGCGCTAGCGGCTAGGGTGCTTATGGTAGGATCGGGCGGGTTGAAGCGCCTATTCTGATTCTTTCGCCTCTTCCTTTTTCAGGATCGGCGTCTCGGCAGTTGTCGGCGTGTTCGCGACGCTTGCGACTTTGGTTTGCTGATCTACGCTTGCCGTCTTGGTCTGCTGATCTACGGAAGCCGTCGTTTTACTGTGGCCAACACATTCCGCTGCGGCGCCGGATACCGAAAGGCCCAGAGCGGCGACAACTAAGAGAGCGGTCTTCATCCTATGGCTCCTGCTTCGTTGGTGAGGGTACCGAAAAAGATTAACGGCATATCCCACGCTCGAAAAGTCAACTTTTCGTGCCCGCCCCAACGAGAATAATTGCAATAGGCGGACACGACGTCCGCGTTTCGGCCTCATCTGGGCGAATTCGGCATGGACAATAAACCGACCCACGCCTTGCAGCACGACTTTCTCCTTCCCAGATGTTACAAGGACTTAACGCGCATCGCTTGAACTATCTTGAGAGCGATGCGTTTTGGCGAGACTGCGGATCAGGGGTTCTCGACCGTGTCCTCAACCGCGTTGGCTGTCGATTTGACGTCCCTGCCGACGCCACGGACGGTGTTGGCGCAGGCCGAAAGAGCCAGGGCGCATGCAAGAAGGGCGATCGGCGCAATGCGTAGCGGTTTCATGAATGGTGTCTCCCTCAACAAATAGATTCGTGGGACAGCAACGAAAATCGGTTAGACTGGTTCCATGAGCATTGCGCGAAAACTACAACCCGATCAACGCGACAGGCTGCTTGTCATCGCCTGCGGGATGATTGCGCGCGAAGTTCTGGCCGTCAAGGAGCAGCTGGAGCTCGACCATCTCGACCTGACCTGCCTGCCGGCGGAATTCCATTTCTACCCGGACCGCATCGCGCCAGCCATGGACAAGGCAATCGAAAAGGCCAAGGCAGACGGCTACAGTAACATCTTCGTCGGCTACGCCGATTGCGGCACCGGCGGCCTGCTTGACCGTGTCTGCGAGAAGCATGGGGTCGAGCGCATGGCCGGGCCGCATTGCTTTGCCTTCTACCAGGGCATGGATGCCTATGCGAAGGTCGCCGACGACGACATGATGTCGTTCTACATGACCGATTTCCTGTGCCGGCAGTTCGACGCCTTCTTCATGAAGCCGCTCGGCCTCGACAGGCATCCGGAGCTGATCAAGGACTATTTCGGGAATTACGAGAAGCTGGTCTATATCGCCCAGACCGACGACCCGGAACTCGACAAGGTCGCCGAGAAGGCCGCAAGAATGCTCGGCCTCGCCTATGAGCGCCGCTCGACCGGCTATGGCGACCTGACGACGGAGCTGGCCAGCGCCGCGGCACACGCCTGATCGTTCGATCAGGCGGCCCCTTCGTCCGCTGCGAGCGCGGCAAGCACATCGGCAAAGCTTGTCTTGCAGACGAAGCCCAGCCTGTCCCGCGCCCGCGAGGCGTCGTAGACACGGTCGATCGAGGAAAACATCGTCCAGCCCTTTCGCGCATAAAGCGCCGGAAATTCCGGAAAATAGTGCGCGACGACGGACGATGCATCGGCAATCAACGCCTCGCAATCATCGGGCCGGAACGGCGTTGGCGCCGAGACGATGAAGATGTCGAAGCCCAGTCGTGGCGCCATCTCCAGCGCCGCGACATGGGCCTCGGCGGCATCTTCCACGGTCAGCCGGCGGAACAACAGCTCATTGGCCTTGGTGTTGGCGTCCGACTGCTCGATCGCATGCGCCATGTCGTCTGCCTCGGGAAAGAACCGCGCAGTGCGCAGCACGATCACCGGCAGGCCGGACTGGATATGATAGAGGCGGCAAAGATGTTCGGCCGAAAGCTTGGTGATGCCGTAGATATTGCGCGGCTCGGGCGACATGTCTTCCGTCAGCCAGGCGGCCTTGCGCGCACCGCCGATCAAGCCGGCGCGTATGGCTTTCGAGATCATCAGCGAGGTCGTCGACGTGAAAACGAAACGCTGAACGCCTGATACCACTGCCGCGTCGAGCAGGTTGAGCGTGCCGCGCACATTCGTCTCGATGAAATCCTCATTTCGTTGGAGTTCGATGTCAGGCTTATGAAGCGCGCCGCTGTGGACAATCGCCTCGATGCGGTTTTCCCTGACCGTCCGCATGACCAGGTCACGGTCGCCGACCGAGCCGATCACCTGGGTTTGCGCCGATGGGACAGGATCGAGGCCGATGACGCCGTGGCCAAGGGCTCGCAAGCGAGGCGCGAGGGCGCTGCCCAGCCAGCCTGACGATCCCGTAAGCAATATCCGCATCGGCGAAACCACGATTTTAACCTGACCGCTGTTAAGCACGGATGACAGGCCGCCGCGAACGGGTAAGTTCTATGCCAAACGAGAAAACAGGCTGTTCCAGCCGTCGACCGGGAAACGCACCGATGATCGCTCGCCTCTTGATTGCCGCAGGCGTTGTCTGCTTCGCACTGCCCGCGCTCGCCGATGGCGAGGTGCAGAAGCTGATCACGCCCGCCGACAAGG
>NZ_RZSU01000056.1:0-42802 GCF_003997585.1 Mesorhizobium sp. M5C.F.Cr.IN.023.01.1.1
TGGCCACCACTGCGTGCGCGGCGCGCGCGCGCCATACTTACCGAACCGTAAATGGGGATGGTTAACGGAGGGTTGAGGCAGCGGTGGATCAGGCCTCGCTGGATGGCAATTCCGTTGGACAGGCGCGCGGCAAAGCGCTAATCGCATCACCCATGCATGCGAGATCCCCAGACAAGAAGCGGCTCGATGGGCAAGCTTCGATCGCCTCGGCGCTTAGAACGGTAGCGACCGAGCAGGCCGGTGTCGCGGCGCTGGCGGCCGCGCTCGAAAACGGATTGACCGAACCGTTCGCGCACGCCGTCGACATGGTGTCGCAAATCGAGGGCCGCGTCATCGTCACCGGCGTCGGCAAGAGCGGCCATATCGGCTCAAAGATCGCCGCAACGCTCGCCTCGACCGGCACGCCGGCTTTCTTCGTCCATCCTGCCGAAGCCAATCATGGCGACCTCGGCATGATCGCCAAGGACGATGCCATCATCGCCATGTCGTGGTCGGGCGAGAGCCGCGAGCTCAAGGGCATCATCGCCTATTCCAGGCGCTTCTCGATTCCGCTGATCGCGGTCACCGCCGGAGAGCGATCGGCGCTGGCGCGTGCGGCCGATGTGGTGCTCCTGCTGCCGCGTGCGCCGGAAGCCTGCCCGCACGGCCTGGCACCGACGACATCGACGCTGCTGCAACTGGTGATCGGCGATGCGCTGGCCATCGCGTTGCTCGAAGCGCGCGGCTTCACGCCGGATCATTTCCGCACCTTCCATCCCGGCGGGCAACTTGGCGCCAATCTGACGCAGATCCGCGACATCATGCATGTCGGCGACAGGCTGCCGCTGGTGCCTTCGGGCACCGGAATGCGCGAAGCGATCCTCGAATTGTCGCGCAAGGGGTTTGGCTGCGTGGCGATAACCGCCGCGGATGGTGCGCTGATCGGCATCGTCACCGATGGCGATATCAGGCGCCACATCGGCAATAATCTTTTGACGATGAGCGTCGATGAGGTCATGACCAAGGAGCCGAAGACAGCCGGGCCGGATACGCTGGTGGCGACGGCGCTGCAGACGATCAACAATTCGGCCATTTCCAGCCTGATGGTTGTCGAGAGCGGACGGCCGGTCGGACTTGTCCATCTGCACGACCTGCTGCGCATCGGCGCGGCCTGACAGACCTCAGGCCTCTTTGAAAAGTCGCCCGCCGAGATGGGTGGGATCGGTCCTAGACCGCCTCGACCGTCAGCTCCAGATCGGTGTCGGCCGCGCCCGTCACGCGCACCTGCGTGCCGGCCGGCAGATCGGGGCCTGAGACGCGCCATAGAGTATCGCCCAGCTTTATGCGGCCTCGCCCGTCCTTGATCGGCTCGGCAAGTGTCGCGATCCTGCCGATCATCTGTTCGCCGCGGCGATTGAGCAGCGGCTGGTCGGTCAGGTCATGGCGTTCGCCCACCAGTCTCTTGCCGACATAGGTTGAAACCAGCGACATCGCCAGGAAAGCGAGAACCTGGATCTGCCAGGTCCAGAAGCCGGCGTCCCAGATGAGGAGGGACACCACGCCGATCAGCAGCGCGGCGATGCCGATCCACAGCATGAATATGCCCGGTGCGATGACCTCCATCACCAGGAGGACAAAGCCGAGAACCATCCAATTCCAGGGACCGAGTTCGGAAATGATACGGTCGAACATCGGATCGGCCTCAGCTCTCGCTCGGGCGAACTGCCGGCGGGCGTGAAGCTTGCCGCGGCGTGCCGGCAGTGCCCTCGCTGCCGAAGACTTCCTTGGCGATCGCGCCGATGCCGCCGAGCGTGCCGATCAATGATGAAGCTTCCATCGGCATCAGCACGACCTTGCTGTTTGTGGCGGAGCCGATCCTGGTCAGCGCTTCGGTGTATTTCAGGGCAACGAAGTAGTTGAGCGCCTGCACGTCGCCCATGGCGATCGCTTCCGACACCACCTGCGTGGCGCGGGCCTCGGCCTCGGCCGAGCGTTCGCGCGCCTCGGCGTCGCGGAAGGCGGCTTCCTTGCGGCCCTCGGCTTCCAGGATCTGCGATTGCTTGAGGCCTTCGGCGTCGAGAATCTGCGCGCGCTTGTTGCGCTCGGCCATCATCTGGCGACCCATCGATTCGACGAGATTGGCGGGTGGATTGATGTCCTTGATCTCGACGCGGGTGATCTTGATGCCCCAGGGATGCGCCGCCTCGTCGACGACGCGCAGCAGGCGTTCGTTGATGGCGTCGCGGTTCGATAAAAGCTCGTCGAGGTCCATCGAGCCCATCACGGTACGGATGTTGGTCATCGTCAGGTTGAGGATGGCGTTCTCCAGCCCGGCGACCTGGTAGGCGGCCTGCGCGGCGTTGAGCACCTGGTAGAAGGCGACGCCGTCGACGGCGACGGTAGCGTTGTCGCGGGTGATGATCTCCTGGGTCGGGACGTCGAGCACCTGCTCCATCATGTTCAACTTGGCGCCGATGCGATCGACGAACGGAACGATGATGTTGAGGCCGGGGCTCAATGTCTTGGTATAGCGGCCAAAGCGTTCGACGGTATAATTGTAGCCTTGCGGAATTGTCCGGATGCCCTTGAAAAGCACGAGCACGACAAGAGCAACAAGAACAAGAAGCGCGATATCGAAACCACTGAAATCCATTTGGCTCTCCCTCAGATGCCGGCCACGGAAATGTTTCACGCGGCCGACTTCACCAATCACTTAAGTGTGTTTCAGGAACGTTACAATCAGGTGATAATGGATTACCGGTGCATAGAAAGCAGGCTAGCGGCGCTCGATTGTATCCGCTTCAGATCCAGCCCGACAGTTCGCGCCGCACCATCGCCTCGATCACCGCCATGCCCTCGGCACTGTCATTGAGGCAAGGGATGTGCGCGAACTTCTCGCCGCCTGCATGATGGAAGGTCTCGGCCGCCTCCCTGCCGATCTCGTCCAGCGTCTCGATGCAGTCGACGGAAAAGCCCGGATTGACGATGGCGATCGATCTCACGCCTTCTCCGGGCAATTTCTCGACCGTCTTGTCGGTGTAAGGCTGCAGCCACTCCTGCGCACCGAAGCGCGACTGGAACGTGGTGATCAGCTTCTTCTCATCCCAGCCGAGCTTTTCACGCAGCAGCCGGGTCGTCTCCAGGCAATGGGCCTGATAGGGGTCACCCTTGTCGGAATAGGGTTTCGGAATCCCGTGATAGGAGGCGATGACCACCTCCGGCTCAAAATCAAGGCTCGCAAGATGGCGCTCGATCGAACGGGCAAGCGCCTCGATATAAACCGGTTCGGCATAGTAGGGCGGCACGCTGCGGATCGCCGGGGCGCGGCGCATCTTCATCAGCGCGCGAAACAGCTGGTCGTTGGCGGTCGCGGTCGTGGTCGCGGAATATTGCGGATAGAGCGGAAAAGAGAGAATGCGGTCGCAGCCCTGCGCGACCAGCCCCTTGGCGACGCTCTCGGTGGAAGGATTGCCGTAACGCATCGCCCAGTCGACGGTGACGCCGGGCAGGTCGCGCAGCGCCTCGGCCAGCTTTTCGCTCTGGGCGCGGGTGTAGGTGCGCAGCGGCGACTCGTTACGCTGCCGGTTCCAGATCCTGGCATAGTTGGCGCCCGACTTCTTCGGCCGCGTGGTGAGAACCAGCCCGTAGAGGATCGGGTACCAGATCGCCTTGTTGAGCTCGATGACGCGCGGATCGGACAGGAATTCCCTGAGATAGCGCCACATCGGCTTGAATTCCGTGCCGTCGGGCGTGCCGAGATTAACCAGCATGACGCCGATCCTGCCCGCCCCGACCGGCGGCTGTCCTGCCGGCGGCGGGCCGAGGACCTTCGCAGCCTTGGGATCGACAGGGTTGGAAAGCGTCATAAGGGATCTCCGGACACTGCGCGAAACTAGCGATGCCGCGCCGGTTTTCAATGCAGCGTCTGGCCGCACCTTATCTTACCTCAGGCGGAAAGCAGAAAACCCGCCCGGTTACCCGGACGGGTTTTCCAACAATGACGGAAGAATTTAGTTTGCGGCCGGGATGGTCAAGGTCACGCCGACGGGAAGGCGGCGCGGCTCATAGTCCTTGTTGGCGTCGGAGATCGTTTTCCACCTGGCGCCATCGCCATAGGCTTTTTCCGCCAGATCCCAATAGGTGTCGCCGGCAACGATCACATGGCTGCTTTCGGCCGGCTTTGCCGGCTCGGCAGGCGCAGCTTCGGCTGGCTTGGCTGGTTCCTGGGCTGGTTCCGCCGCAGGAGCGGGTGCCGCAGGCACCGTCTCGGCTGGCTTTGCCGGCTCGGCAGGTGCCGGCGTTGCCGGGGCGGGTTCCGCCGGCACGGCTGGCGGCGTCGTGGCGATATCGTCCGAACCAGCCGGCGGTTCGGGCATCGCCGGCTCCGCAGTCGCGGCTGGAGCCGTTTCTGCTGGTTTTGCGGGCTCGGCCGGAGCGGGCGCAGCCTCGGCCGGCTTCGCCGGTTCCTGGGCCCGTTCCTGGGCCGGTTCCGCCGCGGCGGCGGCCGTGATCTCGGTGATGCGGCCGTCGAGCTTCGGCGTATAGGGCCGATGTGCACTGAGATAATCCGCGACTACCTGTTCGAGGCCCGGTCCGTAATCATAGGCGTTCTTGGCCTTGTCGGCGAACACCTTGTAGCCGTCGCCGCCCTGGCGCACATAGTTGTTGGTGGCGACCAGGTAATCCTTGTCCGGATTGATCGGGGTCCACGCGCCGCCTTGCATGACTTCGACCGACTTGACGCGCCCGGCATTCGGGGCAGCCGATTTGTCGAATGAGTACTTCAGGCCGGCAACCTGCGGGAAGCGTCCGGCGCCGTCCTCGATCTGGCTGAGACCGTTCTCGAGCCCGGCAATCAGATCCTTGCCGGAAATCTGGAAGGTCGCCACTGTGTTCTGGAACGGCAGCACGTTCAGCACTTCGCCCATGGTGACGGTGCCCTGGTCGATCGAAGCGCGCAGACCGCCGCCATTCGTGATGACGATCTCCACACCCTGGTCCTTGACGCGGTCAAGGACGGCATCGGAGACGAGATTGCCCATCTCGCACTCGCGGGTGCGGCAGTACTCACGGCTGCCGTCGATCGCCTTGGTGGTTTCGGCGACCTCCTGGTTCTTCAACGCCTCGATCGGCGCGCCGAGCTCCTTGATGCGGGCAAGCACCGCGGGATCTGGCGTGATCGACTTGTCGAGGTAGATCGGGTCGCCGCTGGCTTGCTTGACGACGCCGTTGTCGTCAAACACGACCTTGAACTCGCCGAGATACTTCGAATAGGACGCCGCCTGGACGACCGGCACTTTGTAGCCGTCCGGATTGTCGACCATCGTCGGGTAGGGGCCTTCAGCCTTGGGATCGGTGTTGGACAGCAGCGAATGGCTGTGGCCGCCGACCACCACGTCGACACCCGGGATCTTGGCGATGGCGTCGCGCTCACGCTTGTAACCGATATGGGTGACCGCGATGATCTTGTTGACGCCTTCTCCCTTCAGCTTCTCGACCTCTGACGTGATCGAGTTGACGTCGTCCTCGATCGTGACGTTAGGGCCTGGCGAAGCGAGCTCCGGCGTGTCGTTGGTGACCGCGCCGACGACGCCGATCTTCTGGCCGCCGACCTCGATCACGATCGACGGTTTCACGCGGTCACCGAGCTTGGATTGCGCGTTGGCCTTCACATTGGCGCCGAGCACCGGAAATTTGATCATATCCAGGAACGGCGCCAGCGCCGCCTCGCCGTCGTCGAACTCGTGATTGCCGACCGCCATGGCGTCGAATTTCATCTGGTTGAGGAATTCGCCTTCGGTCTTGCCCTTGTAGGTGGTGTAGAAGAGCGAACCCTGGAAATTGTCGCCGGCGTTGAGCAGCAGCACGTTCTGGCCTTCCAGCTTCTTGCGCTCCTGGGCGATCGCCGTGATCAGCCGCGCCGCGCCGCCGGTGCACTCGCCCTTGGCCTCCTCTTCGGCAGAGCAGGTCGATTCATATTTGTTGTTGCTTTCGATGCGGCTATGCCAGTCGTTGATGTGCAGGATGTTCAGCGTGTAGTCGGCAAAGGACACGCCGGCTGACAGGCCAAGCGTAGACGCCGACAGGGCGGCAATGGCGGCGATCTTCTTCATCTTCGTCTCCCGGATGATCTGTTTAACGCCCTTGCTCGACTGGAACATAACAGCCAGCTTTTCGTCCATGTTCACATCGCGTTTTAGGTGATGCAAGCGGAATCGGGGCCAGCTTTGCCGGCACAAAAAGGGCGGCGGCCTCAAGCCGCCGTCCTTTGCAAAAGCAGTTCAGTACGGGCTCAGGTGCGTCGCGTCAGCACAAAGTTCTGCCCGCTCGCGCTGGTGCAATTAAGCTGCGAGGTGGAGATCAACAAGCAGTTGAAGCTGATCGGCGTCTGGCGGATCAGCGAAGTGCCCTGGATTTCGACCGAGGTGCCGCCGGTCATGGTGTAGCTGCCGTCGGCAAGTTTCTGGCCGGTGTCGGTCGCGACGGTGTTGAAGCTGCCGCCGGCGAAGGTCGACAGGCCCGTGCCTTGCGCGTCGATCCATGAGCCTTCGACCGCGCTCCGCGCGGCCAATGGCGGCCCGCCCGGGCCGGCGGTGGTGCACGCCGCCGAGGCGGCAGCGGCCGCGACAATGCCGGCCGAAAGCAATTTGCGCGCAATCGTCATCATCAAATCCTCTCCTCTCGCATCGGCCGGAAAATCGCTCCGATTTTTCGGAAAGCACGATGCGCACATTCAAAGCGCTATACTTAGTGCGTCCAAATGGACGCACGTCGCTCTAGGCCGCCACCTTTCCTTCAATCGCCCGATTTCCAGGCGATTGCAAGGCAGCGAAACATTGCTATCGAACGAGGATGTTGCACTATCGAACGAGGATGTTGCGGAATTGCCATGGGTCGTTTTTGTCGAGGTCTTCCGGGAACAGACCAGGGCGGTTATCGAGCGGCGTCCAATCGGTGTAATAGCCCTTGATCGGCCCCAGATAGGGGGACTGCACTTCCAGGCAGCGCCTGTAGTCCATCTCGTCGGCCTCGACGATGCCGGCCTCGGGATTTTCCAGCGCCCAGACCATGCCCGCCAGCACTGCCGACGTGACCTGCATGCCCGTGGCGTTCTGATACGGCGCCAGCTTGCGCGCTTCCGCCAGCGACAGTTGCGAACCATACCAATAGGCGTTCTTGTCGTGGCCGTAGAGCAGCACGCCGAGCTCGTCGACACCGTCGACCAGTTCGTTTTCATCGAGCACGTGATGCACGGGTTGTGCCTTGCCAGCGGCACCGAACATCTCGTGCAGCGACAGCACGGCGTCGTTGCAGGGATGGTAGGCATAGTGACAGGTCGGGCGATATTGGACTTTGCCCTTCTTGCCGCGCACGGTGAAGAAGTCGGCGATCGAAATCGACTCGTTGTGCGTCACCAGGAAGCCGTATTGCGGGCCGGGCGTCGGGCACCAGCTGCGCACACGCGTGTTGGCGCCCGGCTGCTCCAGATAGATTGCGGCCCTCGAGCCATTCTTGTGCTCCTTGCCGTTCTTCGGCATCCACGTCTCATGCGTGCCCCAGCCTAGCTCGGCCGGTTGAAGCCCTTCCGAGATGAAGCCTTCGACCGACCAGGTGTTCCAGAACACGTTCATCGGCTTCGGCTTCTTGGTGCGCTGTGTGTCGCGCTCGGCGATGTGGATACCCTTGACGCCGGCCTTCTTCATCAGCCTGGCCCAACTTTCGCGATCGTGCTGCGCGGGCTCCGAGAACTCGAGGCCAAGATCGGTGGCGAGGTTGACCAGAGCCTGCTTGACGAACCACGAGACCATGCCTGGATTGGCGCCACAGGTGGAGATTGCGGTCGCCCCGCCGGGATGCGCGTGCTTTTCTTCGATCATGGATTCACGCAGCGCGTAGTTGCTGCGGCTGGCATTGTCGGCCTTGGTGTCGAAATAGAAGCCGAGCCACGGCTCTACGACGGTGTCGATGTAAAGCACACCCAGCTTGCGACAGAGCCGCATCAAATCCACTGAGCCGGTGTCGACCGAGAGGTTGACGCAAAAGCCCTGGCCACCGCCTTTGGTCAGCAGCGGCGTCAGCAGCGTCTTGTAGTTCTTCTTGGTCACCGCATCCTGCATGAAGGTGATGTCGCGCTCGTCGAGCAGCTTGCGATCGGTATCGCGTGGGTCGATGACCGTCATGCGCGACTTGTCGAACTTGAAATGGCGCTCGATCAGCGGCAGCGTTCCCCGTCCGATCGAGCCGAAGCCGATCATCACGACAGGGCCGGTAATCTCGCCGTAAACGGGCCAGTTTTCATTCGCCATTTTATCGATTACTCCCTCAGATAGGCTGAAAAACCGGGCAAACAGACGCAAAGCGGAGCATTTTTCTGCCCGACCGCCACGCGCTACAACCACAGATCATTGTCATAAACCAGCGAAAAGCCGCGAGCTACGCTGCATTCGTCATGTGGTTAAGGAGGACGACCACCCGATCGTGGCCGTCAGAATCTTGTAGTCGCGTTGGGCAAAGTCGAGCGCCGGCGGTTGCGCGGCCAAAGATGCGCCGAGCGTTGCCCGTCCGTGATGCGCCAACCGTTCAGCGGGTTTTCGCCCTCGGTGCAAATGTGGACGCCCGCGATCCTGCTGCCAGGCCTTGCCTCGATTTTAGACAGGGCCAGCACTCTGAGCCGTGCGACACTTTTCGATTGACGAACGTAATAACATAACATACGGCTCGTCAAGAGCGGGGCTGACCTTGGTGGCTGCCGCGGAGACGGATCGAATGGCTGCCTGTGTGATCTTTCAAGACCTGACGCTGGACTACAACAGCCATCCCGCCGTGCATCACCTCGATGGGATCGTCCGGCCCGGCGATCATCTGTCGGCGGGCACGATGTACGTTTCTTCCATCTCTGCCGGGACGCGCGGCTGCTCGCCACGCGTCCGGCACATCTCCCACAGAACCGATTGAACAAAGGAGTTGATCGAATGTCCAAGACGCTGAAGCTCGCCGCCGCGATGGGCGTCATAACATCGTTGCCAATCATCCCGTCGGTGGCCGCGGCCGAGAACCTCAAGGTTGTCGCCAGTTTCTCGATCATTGCCGATTTCGCCAGGAATGTCGGCGGTGACCGTGTCGACATCATCACGCTGGTCGGCCCGAATGGTGACGCCCATGTCTACGAACCGAAGCCGGCCGACGCGGCCACCGTCGGTTCTGCCGACGTGGTGCTGGTCAACGGCCTCCAGTTCGAGGGCTTCCTCCAGCGTCTCGTCGAGGCGAGCGCGACGAAAGCGCCAGTCGTGGAATTGACCAAAGGCGGCGAGGTGTTGCGCAACACCGAGGAAGAAGGTCACCACGATCAGGATAAAGCCGCCAAGGGTGAGGCAGGGCACGCCGCGGAGGCGAAAGAGGGCCATGAGGAAGGGCACCATCATCACGGCGAGTCTGATCCCCATGCATGGCAGTCGGTGCACAATGCCGAACTCTATGTGAAGAACATCGCCGATGCCTTCTGTGCCGCCGATGCAGCCGGCTGTTACACTTATCGGGCCAATGCCGAATCATACGGCCAGCAGCTCGAGGCACTGGAAGAGGAGATCAAGGCTGCTGTAGCTGAGATCCCCGAGGACAAGCGCACGATCATCACCTCGCACGACGCCTACGGGTATTTCGAGCACGAATACGGCATAAAATTCCTCGCGCCGGAGGGCGTCTCCACCGAATCTGAGGCTTCAGCTTCCGACGTCGCGGCCCTCATCAAACAGATCAGGCAAGACAAGGCTTCGGCAATCTTCGTGGAAAACGTCACCAATCCGCGCCTGATCGAGCAGATCGCCAGCGAGACGGGTCTGAAAATCGGCGGTGAACTCTACTCCGATGCCCTGTCGGACGAGAACGGCCCGGCGGCGACCTATCTCGAGATGATGCGGCACAACATCACGGCGATCAAAGGCGCGATCCTCGGGAGCTGATCGCCACGATGGAAAGGCGAGGCAATCCGCCGTTTCGTCGATCACAGTCAGTTATGTAATAACATCAAGGAGAATACCGTGAGGACAAATTGGGCGTCAGCCACGGCCATCGCGCTGTTTCTGTCTCTATCAACAAGTGCGGCCCATGCCGAGGAGATGACCGCCTGGCGCCTCTTCATCTCGGATCACGCGGATCCGAAGGTGACGTAATCGATGCGGTCGATGGCGGAAGGCTCGACACGTTCCATATCAAAGGGCCGGCGTCGCTCCACCGCAGCGAAAGCGGCCGGACCGTGTTCGCCGTGCAGGGCGCGGCCGGCGTCGTTACCGGGATCGCGAGCGGCATCTCCTTCGAGGACCACGGCGAACACGGCGACATCGACGTTGAAGCGCCAAAACTTGCCGGCGTCGAGATCGCAGGCAAGAAGCCATCGCATTTCGTCGAGCATGACGGAGACTTCGCCGCTTTTTTCGACGGCGAAGGTGTCGCCCGTATCCTTTCCGAGAAGGCGGTCCTGGAAGGCAAATCGGATTACAGGGACGTGAAGACGGACGCGCCGCAGCACGGCGTCGCAGTCGCCTATGGCTCCCATGTCCTCCTGTCAGAGCCGAACAGGGAAAAGCCGGATGAACTCCCGGTCGGCATCAAGGTTGCTGACGAAGCCGGCGCGCCGACCGGCGGCATCCACGCCTGCCCCGACCTCCACGGCGAGGCGTCTTCCGGCAATATCCTGGCTTTCGCCTGCGCGACCGGCCTGCTTGTCGTCAGCCATGGCGATGGCACCCCGGCGATCCGTCATCTGCCCTATGCCGACAGCCTGCCGGACGGCAAAACGACGACGCTGATCGGCGGCAGAGGCCTGCAATATTTCCTCGGCAACTACGGCGCCGACAAGGTGGTGCTGATCGATCCGACGTTCGAGAGCGACGCATTCCGGCTGATCAGCCTTCCGACCCGCCGCGTGCATTTCGCGGTCGATCCGGTTCGCGCGAAGTTCGCCTATGTCTTCACCGAGGACGGGCAGCGTCACCAGCTCGACGTGGTGAGAGGGGAAATCGCAAACTCGCTCAAGCTTACCGATCCCTATTCGATGGACGGTCACTGGAACGATCCGCGCCCGCGCATCGCGGTCGCCGGTGACCAGGTCGTCGTGACCGATCCTCTTCAGGGCAAGCTGCATCTCGTCGACGCGGCGTCTTTCGCCAAGGCCGGTGAAATCGCCGTCGAGGGCAAGCCCTTCAACATCGTCGCAGTCGGCGGCTCTGGCCAGGTCCACGATACCGACGGCAAGGAGGCACACAGCCACAGCCACGGTGATGACCAGATCTACAAAGGCTACTTTGAAGACAGTCAGATCAAGGAGCGTGTTCTTTCCGATTGGGCCGGCGATTGGCAGTCGGTCTATCCCCATCTGCAGGACGGGACGCTCGATCCGGTCATGGCGCACAAGGCGGAGAGCGGCGACCAGACCGCCGACGAGTACAAGGCCTATTACGAGATCGGCTACAAGACCGACGTCGAGCGCATCACGATCGATGGCGACACCGTGACCTTCTTCAAGGACGGGCAGCCGCTTAAGGCTCGCTATGCCAGCGACGGCTATGAGATCCTGACCTACAAGAAGGGCAACCGTGGCGTCCGCTTCATCTTCAAGAAGACCGAAGGAGATGCCGCCGCCCCGCAGTACATTCAGTTCAGCGACCACAGAATAGCGCCTGAGGCAGCCGACCATTATCACCTCTACTGGGGTAATGATCGCGCCGCTCTGCTGGAGGAGGTGACGAACTGGCCGACCTACTATCCGTCCTCCCTGAGCGCGAAGGAAATCGTGAGCGAGATGATGGCGCACTGACCGCGGCGCCCGTCGCTCTCGCCTGCGCGTCCGGCCCATTCTTTCCCGGGCCGGACGCATCTTCAGCAACTCGCAAGGTAAACCTTGGCTGCTGAGGCACAGCCATGGGCGCGTGGGTCGGCTGTCGCCACTCCAGCGGCTATCGTCCGGCGCCTTTTCGGTTGCGTATCAGCCCAGCCGCGCCGGGATTAATCCGCGCAGGGAATTGCCGACGAACAGCGCTTTGGCCGACTTCAAATCATCCAAGGTGTAGATTGCCTCATGGGCGCGGCCTTCGTCCAGCAATTCGCCGCGCAATACGCCAGGCAGCAGGCCGCAATCGAGCCGCGGAGTTGCCAGCGCGCCGTCGCCGAAATCGGCAAAGAGATTGGTGATCGTGCCCTCACAGATTTCGCCACGCTCGTTGGCCAGCAGCACCTCGTCGGCCCGGCTGATCAGATATTCGGCTCGCGCCCGCTGATAGGTGTCCCGGCGGCTCGTCTTGTGGCGCAGCAGCGTGTCGCTCGAATCGAGCCGCACCCGCGCCAGTTGCAGCCTCCACACCTTGTCGGCTGCATGCGGCTCATAAGGCAGCGCCGAGACCGTCACCTTGCCGCTGCGCGACAGGACGAGGCGTGTGCGCAAGGCCATGTCCGGCCGGTCGACGGCATTCCTGAGCATCTCGCCGACCTTTTGCGGATCGCAGGCAAAACCCAGTTCGGCTGCCGAGCCATAAAGGCGAGCCAAATGGCGGTCGAAACGGAGGAAGCCCTGGCCCGGCTGCCAGCGCATGGTTTCGATCAGCTCGAAATCGGCGGTGTTCCCGTCGCGTAGCGCGCTTTCAGCAGGCACTCCTGATACTCCTCCTCGGCCGTTGAATCGAAGACGACGCCACCACCGATATTGTAGACGGCCTCGCCACTGGAAAAGAGCGATATGGTGCGGATCGCCACCGAAAAGCGCATCGTGCCGCCGGGCGCGATCCAGCCGATGGCGCCGCAATAGACATCGCGCGGCGTGGCTTCCAGATCGTGCAGGATTTCCATGGCGCGGATTTTTGGGGCGCCGGTGATCGATCCGCATGGAAACAGCGCAGCGAAGATCTGTCGGATGGTGAGGTCGGGCAAGAGCTTGGCCCGCACGCGGCTCACCATTTGGTGGACGGTCGGGTAGCTCTCGATGCGGAAAAGCTCCGGCACCTCCAGCGTGCCGACCTCGCTGATCAGCGAGATGTCGTTGCGCAGGAGATCGACGATCATCCGGTTCTCAGCCTGGTTCTTCTCGTCATTGAGCAAGAACGCCTTCAGCCGCTTGTCCTCCGCCTTGGTCGCGCCGCGCGGGGCGGTGCCCTTCATCGGATGGGTCTCGATCATGCCTTCGGCGTCGACCTCGAAGAACAGTTCCGGCGAACGCGACAAAACGACCGGATCGCCGAGCGCGATCAGCGCGCCGTATTTCACCGGCTGGCGCTCCGTCAGCGCGTCGAAGGCGGCCAGCGGATCGCCCGACCACTGCGCATGAACCGGAAAGGTCAGATTGCCCTGATAGCAATCGCCCTTGCGAATGTGATTGTGGAGCCGCGCAAAGCGTTTTGCGTAGTCTTCTGAAGACCAGGCAGCCCTTGCGTCGAAGATCGGACCGTTGGTCGCCGGCGCATTGCTTGGCACGACCGCCTGTTCGACAGGCGCGTCGAAGATCCCCAGGCAGACAAGCGGGGCGCGGCGTCCGCCCGGCAGCAGCGGAACGAGCTTCGGCTCGAGCAGGTAGCCGGCCTCGTAGGAGAAATATCCGGCCAGCCATTTGCCGGCGTCATGCGCGGCCTGCGCAATTTCCAGCGCCGGCAGGAAATCCTCCGCCTCATGCGCCACGATGATGCCGGCCGGGCGGTCGAAAACGAGCTGATGCGCGCGCTCGTCATTCCGGAAAATTGCAGAGGGCAGGGACATAGGACTCGGATGCTGCGGTCGATGACGCCAGCTATCGCTCTATATGGGGGCTCGATCGCGCGCAATCGAGAGAGCGGCGTCTCAAGACGCAAAGGCAGCCGTGGTGAAAAGCAAACCGGCGGCACCTCGAAGGCACCGCCGGTCTGTCATGTGCTCGATACCGGCAGGCAATTCAGGTGTTGCTCGCGGTTCCCCCGGTCGGGAAGCGACGCGCGAATTCCTCCTCATCGCCGGCGGCAAGCAGTTTCGCCTGTTCGATCCAGCGCTCACGCTCGATGCGGCCGTCGAAGTTCAACGTCTCCTCGATCCGCTTGACGTCGGCGGCCGTCCAGGCGGCGATTTGCGCAAAGGTTGTGACTCCGAGCTCGTTGAGCAGCCGCTCGTTGGCCGGGCCGATGCCGATCAGGCGGCGCAGATTGCTGGCTTTGTCCGGCGCCGCCTTTCTTGTCGCGGCTTTCCTTGCCGCTGGCGCAGCGCTCTTTGGTGCAGCACCCGTTTTCGATGCGGGAGGTTTTGGCGCACTTGCCTTCGGCGCGCCCGCTTTCGACGCACCGGCCTTCGGCGCGGCTGCGGCCTTCGCGGCCGCCGGTTTCTTGGACGCGGTCTTGGCTGGCGCGGTCTTTGCTGGCCCGTTCTTGGCCGGCGTCGTCTTGGCCGGCGTCGACTTGGCCGGCGCGGATGTCGCCATCAATGCCGACGGTGCCGGGATTGCTGCCTTTGTCGCACCGGTCTTGGAGCCTTGTACCTCGCTCAACTGGCGCTCCAGGTCGGCGCGGGCGCCGCGGCATACTTCCAGCTCACCGGTCAGGCGGTCGGCGTCGGCTCGCAGCCTGTCGCGCTCGCTGCGCGTGCGGTCCATGTCACCGCGCAGGCTGTCGAACTCGCCACGCAGGCGTCCCCAGATGAACCAGCCAACCAACACACCTACCAGGAACGCTAGGAGCATGTAGAAAAAAGTGCCCATTGTCTTTCTCTCCAGTACGATCCATCTGCCGTGGCCTGGAGTGGTGACCTTGGCACAAGGACCATTCATTGGTGGCTCCGCTGTTCGCGGAACAGCCGGCTTAGATCGAGCTGTCGGCGACCGGCTTTTCCTGCCATGGCCAACGGCCGCTGTCGCATTTGCCGAAGCGCCGTGACCGGACCGAGATTTTTTCCTGGCCTGAGCCCCGCGCCCGACTGAGCTTGAGGCGGGACGCTATCATACAGCTTCCGGAAAGCTAACGGAAAAATTCCACGGAGAGTTATTTAAGAACACATATTTAGGGCAAGAATAGAATGGTCTCAATATGCATTGCGTCTAAATTGTTCTGTCAGCCCCGGATGTTCAGCGCTATGCGTCAATTGTCCAAAGCTTCGAGCTCGTCGATCAGCCCGCCGATCACGCCAAGTCCGATCTGCCAGAAGGCAGGGTCTGTGGCGTCAAGGCCGAAGGGTGCCAGGAGCTCGGAATGATGCTTGGTGCCGCCGGCGCGCAGCATGGCAAAATATTTCTCCTGAAAGCCACGCTCCGCATTCTGATAGACCGCATAGAGCGAATTCACCAGGCAGTCGCCGAAAGCATAGGCGTAGACGTAGAAGGGCGAATGGATGAAGTGTGGAATATAGGTCCAGAAGACCTCGTAACCGTCGCGCAGCTTGATCGCCGGCCCGAGGCTTTGCGCCTGCACTTCCAGCCAGAACTGGCCGAGCCTGTCGGATGTCAGTTCGCCGTTCTTGCGCTCGGCATGCACCTTGCGTTCGAATTCATAGAAAGCGATCTGCCGCACGACCGTGTTGATCATGTCCTCGACCTTCTGGGCGAGCATGGCTTTCCGCTCGCGCTTGTCCGTGGTCTGGTCCAGCAGCGAGCGGAAGGTCAGCATCTCGCCGAAGACGGATGCCGTCTCGGCCAGAGTCAGCGGCGTCGAAGCCATCAGCGCGCCCTGGCCTGCAGCCAGCACCTGATGCACGCCGTGACCAAGCTCATGCGCCAGCGTCATCACGTCGCGCGGCTTGCCCATGTAGTTGAGCAGAACATAGGGATGCGCCGACGGCACGGTCGGATGCGCGAAGGCGCCCGGCGACTTGCCAGGCCTTACCGGCGCGTCGATCCAGTTGCGCTCGAAGAAAACCCGGGCGATCTCCGCCATGTCAGGTGAAAAGCGCTGATAGGCGGAAAGCACCGTGTTCTTGGCCTCGTCCCAGCCGATGATCGTTTGCGGGGTCTCTGGC
Source organism: Mesorhizobium sp. M5C.F.Cr.IN.023.01.1.1 (assembly GCF_003997585.1). Taxonomy (NCBI): domain Bacteria; kingdom Pseudomonadati; phylum Pseudomonadota; class Alphaproteobacteria; order Hyphomicrobiales; family Phyllobacteriaceae; genus Mesorhizobium; species Mesorhizobium sp. M5C.F.Cr.IN.023.01.1.1. The sequence continues at coordinate 15,931 of NZ_RZSU01000056.1, forward strand.
AACGGCGCGTTGCGGTCCCAGTGGTTCATCACCTCCATGCCCAGCCAGCGCGCCTTCATCTGGTAGTAGCGGTGCGACAGACGCGGATAGGCGTCGCGAACGGCTGAGGCCAGCGCATCCACCACGCTGCGCTCGACGCGGTTGGCGAGATGGCGAGAATCGGCGATGTCCTCGAAGCCGCGCCAGCGGTCGGAAATCTCCTTGTCCTTGGCCAGCGTGTTGGTGACCAGCGTGAACGTGCGCAGGTTCTTGCGGAAGGTTGCGGCCAGTGCTTGAGAAGCCCGGCGGCGCACCTCGCCATCGGCGTGCTGGAGGCGGTTCAGCGCCGGCTCCAGGGTAAGCTCCTCGCCATCGATGTCGAAGCGCAGATCGGTCATCGTTTCGTCGAACAAGCGGTTCCAGGCGCCGCGTCCGGTAATCGACTTCTCATGGAAAAGCTGCTCGACGCGATCTTCCAGCTGGTAGGGTTTGTCCATGCGCAGATCGAGCACCCACGGCCGGTAGTGAGCGAAGGCGGGATCGGCAGCAAGCGCGGTTTCGATCGCGGCGTCGTCGATGATATTCAGTTCGAGCGCGAAAAACAGAAGATGCGCGCTGGCATCGGTCATCTTCTCCTGAATGTCGCCATAGAGCTTGGCGCGCAGCGGATCCGCGGTGTTGCCGGCATAGATCAGTCCGGCATAGGAGACGATCCGGCCGATCAGTTCCTCCAGCGCCTCATAGGCGGCAAGCGCCTCGCCCAGCCTGCCGCTGTCGGCACGCTCCGCCTCGGCGGCGAGCGTGCCTTTCCAGCGGCTCTCGAAGCTGATGGCATCGGCCGCCGCCCTGGCGATGTCGCGCTTCAGCTCGGGGGCGTCCATCCCCGAATAGAGATCGGCGAGATCCCATTCCGGCAGGTCGCCAAGGTCCGCCGCGCCCTGACCGGACGCTGCCGCCGCAAGCTGCCGACCAAAAACCATGCGCATTGCCGATACTTTCCAGATTGCAGGGCCCAAGCGGTCAGACTCAAAGATTCAAAAGGGGATGAGAAAGCCGGTCAAATCCTAAGGAATTCGTTCACCGGGTTTTTTGAAACCTTATTTAGAACCCTGTGCCAAGATGATCCATAGGGTGGATTGCCTTGGGTGGGCATATTGGGCGAGCATCGTTGAACCAGTCATGACAGGTTCCATACTCATAGTCGATGACGATCCCGTGCAGCGCAGGCTGCTCGAGGCGGCCGTGACGAAATTCGGCCACAGCGCTATCATCACGGATGGCGGCGAGGCCGGTCTCGACGCGCTCGACGGGCCCGATGCGCGCGACGTGTCGGTGGTCATCCTCGACCTCGTCATGCCGGGCCTCGACGGCATCGGCGTGCTGAAGGCGATGCGTGAGCGTGGCATCCAAGTTCCGGTCATCGTACAAACCGCCCAAGGGGGCATCGAGACCGTCGTTTCGGCCATGCGTCACGGCGCTTTCGATTTCGTCGTCAAGCCGGCATCTCCCGACAGGCTGCAGGCATCGATCGGCAATGCGCTCAAGGTCGAGGCGGTCGAGGGCGAAGTGAAGCGCTCGTCGCGGCGTCGCGGCGGCCATCTGACCTTCAAGGACATGATCACGCACAGCCCGGCGATGGATCGGGTGATCCGTCTCGGCCAGAAGGCGGCCGCGTCCAACATCCCGATCCTTATCGAGGGCGAATCCGGTGTCGGCAAGGAGCTGGTGGCGCGCGCCATCCAGGGCAGCGGCGATCGCCGCTCAAAACCCTTCGTTACCGTCAATTGCGGCGCCATTCCCGACAATCTGGTCGAATCGATCCTGTTCGGCCACGAGAAGGGCTCGTTCACCGGCGCCACCGAAAAACACACCGGGAAGTTCGTCGAAGCGCATTCGGGCACGCTCTTTCTCGACGAGATCGGCGACCTGCCGCTCGACGTGCAGGTCAAGCTGCTGCGCGCCGTGCAGGACGGTGAGGTCGATCCGGTCGGCGGGCGTTCGACCGTCAGGGTCGATATCAGGCTGATCTCGGCGACACACCGCAATCTTCTGCAGCAGGTCAAAGACGGCAAATTCCGCGAGGATCTGTTCTATCGCCTGAACGTCTATCCGATCTTCGTGCCGCCGCTGCGCGATCGTCGCGACGACATCCCGTATCTGGTCGAGCACTTCCTGGAGAAGGTTGCGCCCACCGATCCACGTCACCGCCTGCACGGCATTTCGGCTGCGGCGCTCGCCATGCTGCAGGCCTACGACTGGCCGGGAAACATCCGGCAGCTGGAAAACGCCGTCTTCCGGGCCTCGGTGCTTTGCGAAGGCGATGTGCTGACCGAAGAGGAGTTTCCGCAGATCCGGGCGCAGGTCGAGGGCACCGTCAACCTCGATGCGGATGGCGCGTTGCTCGCGTCGCCTTTGGTCATCGAGCCGCCTGGCGAGGACGTGCCGGCCGATAACGGCATCGCTGCAACCGAGCTCGATCCGCCGGCCAGGCCGCAGCCCCGCTTCGGCACGCTGCGGGCACTCGACGAACGCGGCAATGTGCGCGCGCTGGCCGACGTCGAATTCGAAATGATCAAGCTCGCGATCGACCATTACAGCGGCCAGATGAGCGAAGTTGCCCGCCGCCTCGGCATCGGCCGCTCCACGCTCTACAGGAAGCTCAAGGAGTACGGCATCGATCCGGAAACAGGCCGTATCGACCGGCTTGCTTCCTGACTAAGCAAGTCCGGACCAGCTTGTCAGCCTGGCACCAGACAATCGACAGTCATCGACCGGGCGTGACGCACGTCGGGGTGACGCGCTAGCCGGCAGTGTTCACGCATTGAGGCGGCCGGTAACAGATCGTGTTCAGGCAAAGGCCGAAACATGATCTAAACCAGCAGTTTACCACGAAACCCCGCGCAATATTTTTGACGGGATATTGCCACGGTGTTACCGCATTTCGGCTTCAATAAGCGATGATTAACCATTAGGATCGATATTCGGATGCGAACACCACCGCATCCGTTGGTCAAATCCGGGGACAAACGGCAGCCTGCAAGGCCTTTTGATTTGAACAAAGTCGAACGACACACAAACGGGCGGCATTATCACATGAGCGTCTGGCCGAGATGGCTGGCAGCAGTGATTCTCGCCTTTGGCTTCCTTACGGCGGCTGCGACCGGCGCCAGCGCCCAGACACGTTCGCTGAAACTCTATAACCTCCACACCAAAGAGAAGGCGGAGATCGTCTTCAAGCGCGGCGGCCGCTACGACCAGGCGGGTCTGAAAAAGATCAACGTCATCCTGCGCGACTGGCGCCGCAACGAGCCGACCAAGATGGATCCGCGCCTGCTGGACCTGGTCTGGGAGGCTTACCGCCAGAGCGGTGCCACCGACTATATCCAGGTCGTGTGCGGTTATCGCTCGTCGTCAACCAACTCGATGCTGCGCAGCCGCAGCAGGGGCGTCGCCAAGAAAAGCCAGCATATGCTTGGCAAGGCCATGGACTTCTACATTCCCGGCGTGCCGCTGAAGAAACTGCGCGACATCGGTCTGCGGATGCAGGGCGGCGGCGTCGGCTATTATCCGAGGTCCGGCTCGCCCTTTGTCCACATGGATGTCGGCAATGTGCGCCACTGGCCGGGCATCAGCCGCCAGGAACTGGCGCGTGTGTTCCCCAATGGCAAGACGCTGCATGTGCCGAGCGACGGCAAGCCGCTGCCCGGCTATTCACAGGCGCTCGCCTCCTACAAGGCGCGCAAGGGCGCCGGCGCTCCCGCCATCGAACTGGCCAGCGCAGGTGGCGGTTTCAAGAAGTCCGGCGGTCTGCTGGCGGCTTTCTTCGGCGGCGGTGAAGACGAGGCCGATGACAGCGCCGATGTGGCAGCCGCGCCAGCGCCGAAGTCAACCAACGTGAAGCCGCCGGCGAGCGTGAAGCTGGCGACCGCGAAGCCGGCGCCGGCGGCCAAGAACAGCAAGCTTCCGGGCATTGCCATCGTGTCGCCTCAGGATGCGAAGCGCGCCGAGATTCCGCAAATCGCCGATGCGCCTGCTCCGGAACCGGAGGAGGACACGCCGGAAACGATCATCGCGGCGCTGCCGGCGCGCAGTGTGCCGCTGCCTGATTTCGCCCCGCGTCCGAAGACCGATATCGGCGCTCAGCCGCCCGAAAACGTTCCGTTCGGCGTGGCGGATGCCACTGCCACCACTGAACAGGCGGTGGCGACCGCGCAAGCGCCGGCAAGCGCTCCCTTCGGCATGGCCGAGCCGTCCGCTGTCGCCGATGCGGCGCAGGTTGCGGCCAACAACGTTCCGTTGCCGACCTGGCGTCCCGATCACTCGCTGCCGGCCGACCTTGCAGCGGCCGACCTTGCGCCGCAGGACAAGGAGGTGCTTTTGGCGCTGGCGGATACGGCCGGGCACGGCAAGACCGCTACCGATGCGTTCTCGGTGCTGCCTTCGGCTCGGCCCGATCTAGCGCAGCCTGACTTGGCCCAGCCTGACTTGGCCCAGCCTGATTTGGCCCAGCCCGACTTGGAGCGGCCCGATTTGGCCCAGACGGACCAGGTTCCATCCGATGCGGTCAAGGCCGTCCTCGAGCGGGTCAGCGCAACCGACGAATACCAGGTCGCTTCGCTCTCCCAGCCGAGCTCGATTCTCAGCGGTCCGGCGAACGGCAATGCCGCATCGCCGCGCGAGGCTGTCTTTGCCCGTCCGGCCGGCTCGGATCCGGCCGCGGCGATCGGTGCGGCTGTGAAGACCACCCGCAAGGCAGCCAGGGCAACCGCCCGTGACCTGAAGCCTGGTCCCAAGTCCGTGGTGGTCGCCGCCGAGCCGAAGGCCGCGCGCTGGGCATTGAACAGCGGCGAGAATGTCGCCACCGTCTCCAGCGCGACGACCGCGCCGCGCTATGCCTACAATATCGTGCACACGCCGCCGACTGAGGTCTACACGGCGGGCTTCCAGCCGAACGATCAGCTGGCCGACGCCAACCGGTTCACCGGCAATGCCGTCAAGTTCATGTCGGTAGCCCGCTTCCAGACCAAGTAGCGGATCGACCAAGCAAAACAAAGCCGCGCCGGACAACCCGCGCGGCTTTTTGCTGTTCGAAAAACAAAAACGCCGCGATGCAGCCAGTCCGCTTGGGGATAAGAGTTTCTCTACCGCCCGAGCTTGCTCGCCGCGCGCGCCAACGCCTCGATTTCGTCCCACCGGCCGGCCTTGACCAAATCGTCCGGCGCCACCCAGGAGCCGCCGACGCAGATGACGTTGGGCAAGCTCAGATAGTCGGCGGCGTTCTTGCCGGTGATGCCGCCGGTCGGGCAGAATTGCACATCGGCCAGCGGCGAGGCGAATGCCTTGAGCGACGCGATGCCGCCGGATTGTTCCGCCGGGAAGAATTTCAGGAAACGCAAGCCTGCCTCGCGGGCGGCCATGATCTCACCCGGCGTGATGGCGCCGGGTAGCAACGGAACGTCGCTGTCCTTCGCCGCCGCCAGAAGCTCGCGGGTGATGCCGGGGCTGACGATGAACTTGGAGCCGACTGCTGCCGCCTCGCCGAACTGGCGAGCGTCCAGAATGGTGCCGGCGCCGACGATGGCGTTCTCGACTTCGCTTGCCACAAGCCGGATCGCCTCCAGCGCGTCAGCTGTCCGCAGCGTGATCTCGATCGCCGGCAGGCCGCCGCGCGCCAGGGCACGCGCCAGCGGCACGGCATCGGCGATGTTGGCGATCTTCAGCACCGGGATAACCGGTTGGCCGTTGAGGAGCGACAGGAGTTTTTCGGTCTTGCTGGGCATTGTCGTCTCTCCGGTATTGATCCGTTCAACCGGTTAGCAGAAGGCCGTTTTTCTGTCCACGAAACGAAGCGTGTCGCGATGTCACGCACTGCCGGCAATGCCGTCGGCACCGGCCGTCAAAGCCACCAGGGAGAGGCTGATCCACGCGTCAGCCTTGAATCGGCTTTCACGAGCGTTTAGTGGCTTCGGCGATGACACTGCCCAATCAACCTTTCCGCGTTGCCGCGCTCTACAGGTTTGCCCGGCTCGACGGCTTCGAGGCGTTGCGCGCACCTCTCGCCGCCTTTTGCTGCGGACGCAGTATCAAGGGCACGCTGCTTCTGGCGCATGAGGGTATCAACGGCACGGTCGCCGGCAGCGAAGCTGACATCGCCGCGCTCATCGATCATCTCCAATCCATCGAAGGTCTCGCCGGTCTCGAGGTCAAGTACAGCAGCGCCGCGCAGACGCCGTTCCACCGCATGAAGGTGCGGCTGAAGCGCGAGATCGTCACCATGGGCGTTAGCGATATCGATCCGGCGGCAAGCGCCGGCACCTATGTGGCACCGGCCGATTGGAACGCACTGATCTCGGATGCGGGCACGATCGTCATCGACACGCGCAATGCCTACGAGGTATCGATCGGCACCTTCAAGGGCGCGGTCGATCCCGCCACGACGAGCTTTCGCGAATTCCCGGCCTGGGTCGAGCAGCACCGGGCCGAGCTCGTCGGCCGGACGGTGGCCATGTTCTGCACCGGCGGCATACGCTGCGAGAAGGCAACGGCCTATGTGAAGTCGCTCGGCTTCGAGGATGTATTCCATCTCAAGGGCGGCATCCTGAAATATCTCGAAGAGGTGCCCGCCGAACAGAGCCTCTGGCAGGGCGAGTGCTTCGTCTTCGACGAGCGCGTCTCGGTGTCGCACGGGCTGGTCGAGGGTGAGGCGGAACTGTGTCGCGCCTGCCGGCATCCGCTGATCGGGCAGGACCTGTTATCGCCGAAATACGCCGCCGGCATCTCATGCCCGCATTGCTTCGATGCCCGTTCCGACGAGGATCGCGCGCGCTACGCCGAGCGTCAGCGCCAGGTCGAGCTTGCAGAAGCGCAAGGCAGGGCTCCGCACATCGGACGTTAGAGCGACATGCGTCCGCTGGACGCACAAAATTCATTTTCGGGCCGATGGGTTAGGACACGGCAGATCCTGACATCATCTCGTTTCCGCGATCATTGGCAAAGCGCTCATCGGTCATTGTAATGTCAATATGCGGGGCCTACCTCTTCAACGTCCGAAAACCCGCCCGTCCACGTTCGGCCGGGCCAATTCTGGAGGCATTGATGTTCGATCCCAAGAAGCTCCTCGACGATCTGCTCGGCTCGCAAATTCCCGGAACGGGGTCGACCGTCCGCGACAAAGGGGGTCAGGCGGTGCAGATGGCCAAGGACAATCCGCTGGCGGCCGGCGCACTGGCCGCGGTGCTGCTCGGAACCGGCGCTGGCCGTCAGGTCACCGGCACTGCGGTGAAGCTCGGCGGCCTGGCCATGATCGGCGGTCTCGCCTACAAGGCCTACCAGAACTACAAGAACGGCAAGGCGCCTGCGGAAACGGCCGCAGCCGGCTCGCCGGAATTGCTGCCGCCGCCCGCCGACACCAGCTTCCATCCCTCGCAAGCGCCGCAAGGCGAGGACGAATTCACGCTGACGCTGGTGCGGGCGATGATTTCGGCGGCGAAGGCCGACGGCCATATCGACGACGACGAACGGCAAAAGATCGCCGGCAAGCTCAGCCTCTCGGGCATCGGCTCCGACGCGGAGAAGTTCCTGATGTCGGAGCTGGAAACGCCGCTCGACCTGGATACGCTGGTCGCCGGCGCCCAAACCGACGCGCAGAAGCTCGAACTCTACACCGCCTCGCGCCTCACCATCGATCCGGATACGCGTGCCGAACGCGGCTATCTCGATCTGCTCGCCGGCCGCCTCGGGCTGCCGGACGCATTGGTCGACCATGTCGAGGCGACGGTGTCAGCGGCAAAGGTGCCGGAGTCAAAGGTGCCGGAGTCAGGGGTGCCAGAGTCGGACAAGACAACCGCCAGCTCGCGCTGGTAGGCTTCAGGGGCCGCGGAGGGCGGCGATCCGGGCGCCGCTCTCGCGTTAATGCCTCGTTTACCTAGGAAGCGCATAACTTTAGGTAGTCGGATCGGCTTTCCTCCTCCCAAGTCCGGTTCAGATCAGGGCGGCCGCCAATGGCCGCCCTTCTGTTGAAGCCGGCTGGCGCATAACCCGAAATCGGAATCGATTTTTGGAAGCGATCATGCGCAAAATCAACTTGCTCGAAATCAAGCTGCTATAGCGTCCTTGCGGACACGCGGCGCTGTAGGAGGACAGTTATGACAGACTACAAAACGGCCATCGTCACCGGCGCCGGCACGGGCATCGGCAAAGCCGTCGCTACGGCGCTGCTCAGGTCCGGCTGGAACACGGTGTTCTGCGGACGCCGCAAGCCGGTGCTGGACGAGGCGATCGCCGACGCCGGATCGACACAAGCCAAGGCGCTGGCGGTCGCCTGCGACATCAGCAAGGCCGACCGGGTCGACGAGATGTTCGAAACCGTGGCGGCGGCTTTCGGTCGTGTCGACCTGCTCTTCAACAATGCTGGCACAAGCTACAAGTCGACATTGATCGACGAGATCCCCGTCGAGGTGTGGAACGAAGTCGTCGGGGTCAATCTCACCGGCTCGTTCCTGTGCGCCCGCGCCGCCTTCGGCGCCATGCGAAGGCAGCAGCCGATGGGCGGCCGCATCATCAACAACGGCTCGGTGTCGGCTTACGCACCGCGGCCGGGCTCAGTGCCCTATACCGCGACCAAGCACGCCATTACCGGGCTGACCAGGACGCTGGCGCTGGACGGCCGGCCTTACGACATCGCCTGCGGCCAGATCGACATCGGCAACGCCTTGACCGACATGGCGCAGGCGATGACGGTCGGGGTGCCGCAAGCCAATGGCTCCATCGCCGCCGAAGCGGTGATGGATGTACAGCAGGTCGCCAATGCCGTCGTCCATATGGCCAGCCTGCCGCTCGACGCTAATGTGCTGTTCATGACCGTGATGGCGACGAAGATGCCGTATGTCGGGCGAGGGTAGTCGCTCGAAGACTCGACGAGCGGTCTAAGACTGCGTGGCCGAAAGCGGCACGCCGGGAAGATACAGCGAAATGGGGCGGATTTCGTAGACGGCGGTTGGATTGACGCGGCGTAGGTCGCGTGCAATCGCGATCGCGGCATCACGCGTGGCGCAGTCGACGACGTAGAGCCCCAACAATTGCTCCTTGGTCTCGGCGAAAGGCCCGTCAATGACCATGCCGGCACCCGGCCCGCGCAAGGTACACGCGTCTTGTGTCGCCCCGAGCCGCGCCGCCGGGCCAAGGGAGCCTTCGCGGTATAGCCGTTCGTTGATCTGGAGCAGGTCGGTCATCAGCGCCGCATCCTCCTCCGGCGTCAGCGCCGTGATCGCTTCCTCAACGTGATAGGCGAGGATGGCATAAAACATCTGACGTCACCTTTCTTCGGTCGTGAATTCTTTCGCCGGACGCGCAATGAGCGCTGTAGCACTTTGATTGCGCATGATCCCCAGCGAAAATCGATTCCGATTTTCGCGGTCATACGTTTTGTCCTCACTTGCCCAGAAACGCCTCGATCCGCTCCAGCGCGCGCAGGATGTTCTCTTCGGAATTGGCGTAGGACAGCCTGATATAGCCTTCGCCGAGAATGCCGAAATCAGGTCCGCCAATAAGCGCCACGCCGGCATCCTCAAGCAAGGCAGACGCCAGCTTCTTGGCCTTCCAGCCAGTTTTTGAGACATTGGGGAAGGCATAGAACGCGCCCTTCGGTGTGATGCAGGAAACGCCTGATAAGACGTTCAGCCCTTCGACCACGACCTTCCTGCGGCGGTCGAAGGCGCGCATCATCTTGTCGACGTCGTCCTGCGGACCGTCGATGGCGGCGATGCCGGCATATTGGCTCGGGGCATTGACGCAGGACCAGCAATTGACTGCCAGCTTGCGCACCTTGTCGTAGAGGTGGGCGCCCTTGTCGCCGTTTGGCCAGATCGACCAGCCCAAGCGCCAGCCGGTCATTGCCCAGGTCTTCGACCAGCCGTTGAGCACGATCAGCCGGTCGCGGATTTCAGGGAAATTCAGCAGGGAGCAATGCGTCTCGCCGTCATAGGTCATTACGTCGTAGATCTCGTCTGAGAGGACGGCGACGTCCGGGTGCGCTTCCAGCCCTTTGACCAGCTTCTCGATCTCCGCGCGGGGGGTAACCCCGCCGGTCGGGTTGGCCGGCGAGTTTAGGATCAGCAGCCTGGTCTTCGGCGTGATCAGCGCCAGCGTCTCCTGCGCCGAGAACGCAAAGCCGTTCTCCTCGCGCATCGGCACCGGCACCGGAGCAGCACCGGTGAACTCGATCATCGAGCGATAGATGGGAAAGCCGGGATCGGGATAGAGAATCTCGGCGCCCGGTTCACCGAACATCAGTATCGCGGCGAACATGGTCGGCTTGCCGCCGGGCAGGATCATCACCGCCTCGGGCGAAACTTCGACCCCGGTGGTGGTCAGCGTGCGCCGCACCACCGCTTCGCGTGTCGCCAGCAGGCCGTTGGCCGGCGTATAGCCGTGGTGGCCGTCGCGCAGCGCCTTGATCGCCGCCTCGACGATGTGCTGCGGCGTCTTGAAGTCGGGCTGACCGATGCCAAGATTGACGATATCGCGGCCCTGATGGGCGAGCGCGGTGGCACGAGCCAACACCGCGAAGGCGTTTTCCTCGCCGAGACGATCGAAGGCCGAAATCGTGTGGAGCATTTTTCCCGTCCCTGTGGTTCTTTCACCGAGCGAGCGTTTTTGTGAGCGTCCGCTCACAAAAGTCAAACGGATTGGAGCTTTGGGTGTCGGAAAATCTCAAGAATTGGCAACCGCGCCCGCGGCCCCAACGCAAAGTCCTGGAGGGGCGCACTGTCAGGCTGGAACCGCTCAACGCCGAACAGCACGGCGACGGCCTGTTCGATGCCTCGTCGGTGCCCGATATCGATGGCCGCTTCGCCTGGCTGTTCGACTACCCGCCGGAGAGCCGCGTCGCCTTCCAGCCGTGGCTGGACAAGGCGGAAGCCAGCGAGGATCCGCTGTTCTTTGCCGTCATCGACAAGGCCAGCGGCAAGGTCGCCGGGCGCCAGACTCTGATGCGCATCGACACGGCCTACGGCGTCATCGAGATCGGCAACATCTATTGGGGTCCGCTGATCTCGCGAAAACCGGCGGCCACGGAAGCGCAGTTCCTGTTCATGAAATTCATCTTCGACGAGCTTGGCTATCGCCGCTACGAATGGAAATGCAACAACCGCAACGAGCCGTCGAAGCGCGCGGCGGAACGTTTCGGCTTCAAGTTCGAGGGCATTTTCCGTCAGCATCTTGTGGTCAAGGGGGAAAACCGCGATACCGCGTGGTATTCGATCATCGACAAGGAGTGGCCGGCTTTGCGCAGAGCCTATGAGGCATGGCTCGATCCGGCCAATTTCGATGGCGACGGCCGCCAGAAGCGACGGCTCGAGGATTTCCGCGCCGAGTTCGGCGCCTGACCATGATCCCGAAAAGTGGAAGCCGGTTTTCGGGCAAGATCATGGCCAAACAGGAAGGACCATGATCCCGAAAAGTGGGAGCCGGTTTTTGCTGCGCTGACCTTCGGTTCGGGCAGGATTATGGTCAAACAGGAAGATAAAGCCTCCACCCCGATTCTGCCGGGATGGATCAGGCTCTAACAGGAGTTCGCAGATGGCGCACACCCATGACCATGGTTCGCAAGGGCATGACCACAGCCACGGCGCCGGTCATGTGCACGGCTCGACCGACAAGAAACGGGTGATGATCGCAGCCTGCCTGACCGCCGGCTTCATGGTCGTGGAAGCGCTTGGCGGTCTCTTCACCGGATCGCTGGCGCTGCTGGCGGATGCCGGCCACATGCTCGCCGACTGTATCGCGCTCGGCCTTGCCTGGTATGCTTTTCATCTGGCCGGCCGGCCGGCCACCGTTCGCCTCACCTATGGTTTCGGCCGGGTCAAAACGCTGGTCGCCTATACCAACGGTATTGCCATCTTCGCCATTGCGCTGTGGATCATCTATGAGGCTTGGGAACGCCTGCTGGCGCCTGCGCCCGTGCTCGGCGGGCCGATGCTGGTCGTCGCGATCGCCGGTCTGCTGGTCAATATCGGCTCCTTCTTCGTGCTGCATGGCGGCGACCGCGACAGCCTGAACATGCGCGGCGCCATCCTGCACGTGCTCGGCGACCTGCTTGGCTCGGCGGCGGCGATCATAGCTGCGCTGATCATCCTGGCAACGGGCTGGACGCCTATCGATCCGATCCTGTCCATCCTTGTTTCGCTGCTGATCCTGTCCACGGCCTGGTCGCTGATGCGCGAAGCAGCCCATGTCCTGCTCGAGGGCGTGCCGGCGAGCCTCGATCGCGACCTGATCGCGAAGGACATAGAGGGGACAGTCAAGGGCGTGCGCGAGGTGCATCACATGCATGTCTGGTCGCTTGACGGGTCAAGCAACATGGCGACCTTGCATGCTTGCCTCAACGATGGCGTCGATGCCCACAAAGCGGTCAGCGCCATCAAGAAGCGGCTTGCCGCCGAGCATGGCATCGCCCACGCCACCGTAGAACCGGAATTCGGCCATTGCGCCGACAGCCATGATGGGCACGATGGCGAGCACGACCATGCGCACGATGCGGCTCCGCATCATGGCCACTATCACTGACACCGGGAGCTCCATGGCATTGGTAACGAACTTGATGAATTCCCGCCGCGTCAGGGCCGCGTGATGGATCGCGACACGCGCAACGCGGCGATAGGCGCCCTCTGGGTGCTGCTGCTGTTCGGCATCGCCGCTTACTATTTGCCAACCGTGATGCTGGCGGTCGGCCGCGTCTCGACCATTCTTGCCGCTGTTATTGCCGCTGTCTTCATGGTGGCCATTTTCGTCGTGTTTTGGCTGCGTGGCCGCAGCCAGCGCAAAAAGGATCATTGATATGCGTGTTTTGATTACCGGCGCGGCAGGCATGGTCGGCCGTAAGCTCATCGCCCGGCTGGCGAAGGACGGAACGCTCAGCGGCCGGAAGATCGCAGCGCTCGACCTTCACGATATCGTGCCGCCGCAGGCGCCGGCACTGGAAGGCGTCGGCGTCACCATCCACACAGGCGATCTCGCCGCGGCGAGCGCGATGGAACGGCTGGTCGCGCAGCGCCCCGACGTGATCTTCCATCTCGCCGGCGTCGTGTCGGGCGAGGCGGAAGCCAATTTCGATCTCGGCTATCGCGTCAATCTCGACGGCACAAGGGCGCTGTTCGATGCCATAAGGCTGGCGGGGTTTGCGCCACGCGTCGTCTTCACCTCATCGATCGCCGTGTTCGGCGCACCGTTCCCCGACATCATCCCCGACGAATTCCACCCGACGCCATTGACCTCCTACGGCACGCAGAAGCTGATGGGCGAAGCATTGCTCGCCGATTATACGCGGCGCGGCTTCTTCGACGGCATCGGCATCAGGCTGCCGACCATCTGCGTCAGGCCCGGCAAGCCCAACAAGGCCGCGTCAGGCTTCTTCTCCGGCATCATCCGCGAGCCGTTGAGCGGCCAGGAAGCGATATTGCCGGTGCCGCGCTCTGTCGTGCACACCCACGCCAGCCCGCGCTCCGCGGTGAATTTTTTGATCCACGCAGCAGGGATCGACGGCAGCGCCGTCGGGCCACGCCGCAATCTGACGATGCCCGGTGTCGCCGTCACGGTCGGCGAGCAGATCGAGGCCTTGGAACGCATTGCCGGCGCCGAGGCGGTGAAACTGATCCGCGAGGAGCCCGACGATACGATCTGGGCGATCGTCAAGGGCTGGCCGACACGGTTCGAAGCGCGGCGGTCGAGGGAGCTTGGCTTTGCCGCCGAAACCAGCTTCGACGATATCATCCGCGTCCATATCGAGGACGAGCTGGACGGCAAAATTGCCGGTTAGCTAACGCGCGTTCGGTCGGACGGGTGAAGGCGTTATCCGCCAGCGGTCAGGCTGGCCGAAAGCAGCAGCAGCCCGAACAGGAAGACGAAGGCTGCGCCGCCGATCTCGACGATCGAATGTATGCGGTTTCCCATGCGGCCGTCACCGGCGAAATAGACCGCCCAGTTCTTGGCGGTCACCGCAAGCGTCGCCAGGATCGAAACCGTGATCGCGGTGCCGAGTGCCATCGCCAGCACCGACAGGATGCCGCCGAACCACAGCCCGTTGAGCATGGCAAAGCTCAGCACGATCAGCGCGCCCGAGCAGGGCCGGATACCGACCGCAGCCACCGCCGACCAGGCGGTGCGCCAGTCGAAGCGGTCGCCGGAAAGCAGCGCCGGGTCGGGCGCGTGTGAATGTCCGCACGTCTCGCAGACTTCGCCCGCCGCATGGTGATGGTGATCGTGCCCGCCATGGTCATGGTGATGGTCGCGTGCGCCGTGATCATGGTCGTGACCGTCATGGCCATGTGCGTGAAGCGCATGCACTGAATGCGTATGTGAGTGGCCTGCATGTGAGTGGCCGGCATGGGCCGCCGACAGGCTGTAGGGAGGGTTGGCGCCGAACAGGCGGAGGATAGCGGGGCCGGCCTTGCGCCACAAAAGCCAGGCGCCGAACAGGGTGACGAAGACAAAGCTCGTGACTTCGAGGAACCATGCCGCATCGGTCATCGATATGGTGGTGCCGCGCAGGACGAAGTAGGCGAGCATCATCACCAGGATCGCCGTCAGCGCCTGCAGCAGGGCCGAGACAAAGGACAGCACGATGCCGCGCTTGAGCGCGACTTCGTTCGCGACCATGTAGGACGAGATCACCGCCTTGCCGTGCCCGGGGCCGGCAGCATGGAAAATGCCATAGGCGAAGGACAGGCCGATAAGCAGCCACAGTTTGTTGCCGTCCTCGCGCATCGCCTTCATTGCGCCGGCAAGCGCGCGGTAGAATTCCTGCTGGCGCAGGTTGATCCACATCAGGATGTGGGCGAATGGGCCGGTGGTGGGAGCCATCCCGTCATTGGTGCCTATGCCGAGCGAGCTCTGAGCGTGGGCGGCGCCGAGGAAGTGCGTCGTCACAAGTGCGACGGCCAAAAGGCCGAAGGCCAAACGCAGGGACGGTTTCGTCACCGGATTATCCTTCTGGCTGACAGTTCAGTTCAAGCTTGGTCGCAAAGATCTTGCTCATATCGGTGCCTGTCGGATCGTTGAAGAAGGCGTCCGTCAGGGTCTTCTGGTTCTCGGCGAGCGCCTCGTCGGGGTTCGGACGAACGACTTTGCTCGTGCATGTCGACGGCATGCCATCGACCTGCAGATTGGCATCCTCGGTGAAATCGATTGCCGTGTAGAAGGTTGGGTCGTAGACGCCGATATCGATCTTGCCGGCCAACTTCATCGGCGCCTTCGGTTCGGATTCGAACAGGATGATGAGCTGATCATTCTCGAAATTGGCCATCAGCTGCGGCGGCGGGTTCATCGCCTCGTCCTTGCCGTCGACGGTGACGAGCTGGAAGTAATTGAACTCCGCCAGCGAAGCATGGACGGTGTCGGCGACTTCCTTCAGCTCCTTGTCGTCGAGCTTCAGGTCGGAATTCTTGTCGAATTCCATCATAACCGTACTCGAAAACAAATCGTCGAAGCGCCAGAGATGGCGCAAAGCCTTCACAGTCTGGTGATCCGGACTGAAGACCACTTCGAGGCGAGCCTCGGCAAAGACGTGGGGATGCACCTCGGCTGGCCCGACCGAGGCAAATGTCGCCGCCATGGCCGAAGCCATCATGATTGCTTGCCGTTTCAGGTGCATTCTCGGTCGCGATTCCATCAGCTTGGGTTAAATATCGAGAGTTACCAGAAAGGGGGCGAAAATGGGACCGCAAGGCGGCTGAAAGCTCATGCGTTGTCAATCGTCTTGAACCACTGCACCAGGAAATCGACAAAGACGCGAACCTTCGCAGGCAAATAGCGCCGGTGCGGATAGACGGCGAAGATGCCGCCACCCGGTAGGATGCGGTCATCCAACGCGGCCACCAGCCGGCCACTTTCGATGTCGGGCGCTGCGATGAAATCCGGCAGGATGGAAAATCCCAATCCCGCCACGGCGGCGGCCCTTGCCGCCATCGGACTGTTGACCTCGATCGGACCGGAGACCGAAACGGTTACCGTATCGCCGCTGTCGCCCTTGAACGGCCAGTTGGTCAGCCAGCGGCCATTGGTGTCTATGATGCAGGGCACGCGGCCAAGGTCCTGCGGGCGCACCGGCATGCCATGCTTGGCGATCAGTTCGGGAGATGCGCAGAGCCGCACCGAAAACGGCGCCAGGCGCCTCGCGATCAGCGAGGAGTTTTCCAGCCGCGAAATGCGCACGGCGAGATCGAAACCTTCCTCGACCAGATCGACGAAGCGGTCGTCGAGATGAATGTCGAGCACGATGTCGGGATGCTGCTTGGCGAAGTCGATCAGCGACTGGCCGATCGGTGCGTCAGCAAAAGTGCGCGGCGCCGACAGCTTGATCCTGCCGCGAACGTCGCCGGAGGATTCACGCACCGCATCGGCCAGGCTGTCGACCTCGCGGACGATTTCCGAGGCGCGGCGGTAATAGGTGTGGCCGGCCTCGGTCAGCGAGAACTGCCTGGTGGTGCGGTTGAGCAGCAGCGCGCCGAGCTCGTCCTCCAGCTCGCGCACATATTTCGACAGCAGCGCCTTGGAGCGGCCGATCTTGCGCCCCGCTGCCGAAAAACCTTCGGCCTCGACCACGTCGATAAAGGCGCGCATGCGGGTCAGCGTGTCCATGTCATGCGCTCCCTTGGTGGGCTGAAAGGATACGCGCGGCAAGCGTCATCAGCTGCCGGTCGCTGTTCTGAGGTCCGAGCAGCGACAGGCCGAATGGCGCACCGTCGGCCTTGCCCAGCGGCAGGGTGATCTGCGGAAAGCCGGACAGGCCGGAAAGGCACAGCAGCCTTAGCGCGCGCTCGCGATAGGTCTGCAAATCGTCAAATGAGGCGGCCTTGAGGGGGGCGGCACCTGGAGCGGTCGGCAGCACAAGAACACCGTCCTCGCCAAGCAGGTCGGCAAGTTCAAGACGAAACGAAACGCGACGTTCCGTTTCGCATTGTGCGGTTGCGAGGTCAATGGTCGCGCCATGCTCGAAACGCTCCTTGACACCGGGGCCGAGCATCCGGTGACCCTGCGAGATCCAGGCACCATGATTTTGCCAAGCCTCGTACCCCTGCAGCTTGCGGAAGCACCAATAGAGATCATCGGTGGAATGCGACAGCGGGGCAACGGTGCGCGGCGCGCCCAGCACCGAAGCGACAGTGCGGACCATGGCGCGATATTCGTCGGCCTGCTGCGGGCCGAGCACGAGGCCGTCCAGCGCGTCGAGGGCGAGGGCGCGTGCCAAGTCGTGGCGTTGCCGATCGTCGCCGAGCAGCACCGTGCCGACCTTTTCGTAGGTGGCCATGTCCCTGGCGAACCAGCCGAACGTGTCCAGTGAAGGGGCCAGCGGCATGGCGCCTTTAAGCGAAATGCGGCCATGCGTGGTCCTCAGGCCAATCAAGCCGCAAAAGCTTGCCGGCGCGCGGATCGAGCCGCCGGTGTCGGATCCGATGGCGATATCGGCCAGCCCGCCGGCAACCGCGGCGGCGGAACCGGAGGATGAGCCGCCGATGACGCGGTCCGGCGCTGCCGGATTGACCGGCGACGGAAAATGCGCGTTCAGCCCCATCAGGGAGAAGGCCAGCTCGTCGGTCTGTGTCTTGCCGACAAAGCGCGCGCCCGAATCAAGCAGCGCCTGGACGGCCGGCGCTGTCGCCGAGGCGGGTGAAGCCTCCCGGTGTTTCTGCGGATTGCCGCAGCCGGTGCGGTAGCCGGCGACGTCGTAAATATCCTTGACGGCCAGCCGCAGGCCGGCAAGCGGGCCGGATTGCGCATTGGACACAGGGATATCGCCAAGGTCGAGAAAAGCGTTCAGAGGGCCACGAGTGCCTGTCATTCGTTCGATATCCGGATACAGTCTGTCCAACATTGTGCGACGGCGGAAATTTTACAACCTTGCTGCCGATTTTTATTGATTGTGAAACCCTTCGCTCTTATATCGCGCTTGCCCAAAGTCGCACGTGCCTGTGGGTGTCCGCCGATCCTCGAATGGTGAGGGCAATCGGTAAGGTAACTGGAGCCAACCCCTCCAGTCGGTTTAGCGGCCAACCGCCAGACCGAGGACACCTTGAAGCAACGACGGTGCGGGCCTTTCTGGTGTTCTGCCGGTCGTCCAAAGACCGGGGTTACTGAAGAGGCACACCTTCATTGCCGGCAGTGCGGACGGGTCTCCCATCCAAGCCAAGGCAGACAAAGCGAACCGAGGCCGGGCAAGGCCAAGGTTCACCGCCGCGAGACGGCGTTTCATGGTTCCGGGGTCTCCACCGGCTGGTTCCATGATTTGACGTCCCGCCTTTGTCCACCGCGTGTTCGCGAGGTCGATGACCCGCGTCCCGCAGCCTTTGTGCGCGCCGAAAGGCGCTGATGGAGAGACCCCGATGGCTACCCAGCGCATCCTTGACTTCCTCGCCACCCGACGTCCGAACGGCCCTTGCCTCGTCGTCGATCTCGATGTCGTGCGCGACAATTTTCGCGCCTTCGAGAAGGCGCTTCCCGATTCGAAAATCTACTATGCGGTGAAAGCAAACCCGGCGCCGGAAATCCTGCGCCTCCTTGCTGCGATGGGCTCGTCCTTCGACACCGCTTCCGTTGCCGAAGTCGAGATGGCGATGGACGCCGGTGCGCCGGCGGACCGCATCTCCTTCGGCAACACCATCAAGAAGGAGCGCGACATCCAGCGCGCCTATCAGCTTGGCATCCGGCTGTTCGCGGTGGACTGCGTCGAGGAGGTCGAGAAGATCGCCCGCGTTGCACCCGGCGCCCGTGTGTTCTGCCGCGTGCTGACCGACGGCGAAGGCGCCGAATGGCCGCTGTCGCGCAAGTTCGGCTGCGTGCCGGCGATGGCGGTCGACGTGCTGCGCCATGCCAGGACGCTCGGCCTCGACGCCTATGGCGTGTCGTTCCATGTCGGCTCGCAGCAGACCGACCTGACCGCCTGGGACCGCGCGCTCGGCGACGCCAAAAAGGTATTCGTCACGCTCGCCGAGGAAGGCATCGTCCTGAAGATGGTCAATATGGGCGGCGGTTTTCCGACCCGTTATCTCAGGGATGTGCCGGTGGCGCAGGCCTATGGCCAGGCGATCTTCTCAGCGTTGCGCAAGCATTTCGGCAACGCGATTCCCGAGACGATCATCGAACCGGGCCGCGGCATGGTCGGCAATGCCGGCGTCATCAAGTCGGAAGTCGTGCTGATCTCGAAGAAGGCCGACAACGACAATGTGCGCTGGGTGTTCCTCGACATCGGCAAGTTCGGCGGTCTCGCCGAGACGATGGACGAGGCAATCCGCTACCCGATCATGACCGCGCATGACGGCACCGAGACCGCACCCTGCGTGCTCGCCGGCCCGACCTGCGATTCGGCCGACGTGATGTACGAGAAGACGCCGTATCCGCTGCCCTTGTCGCTGACCATCGGCGACGAGGTGCTGATCGAGGGCACCGGCGCCTACACGACGACCTACGCCTCGGTCGCCTTCAACGGCTTCGAGCCTCTCCGATCCTACGTGATCTGACGGCTTCGGCCCTCAGATCACCCGGTGCGGGCGACGAGATCGCCCGCTTCGGTTCGCCTGTGGAACAATCCGCTCGTGAAGGATCGCGGAAATGGAAATGCCAGTTGAAATCGTGGGCGGCTCGCCAGCCTTTGTCATCGTCGCCGAAACCGCTGCCGACGTTTCGGCGCGCGAGGCTTTGCTCGATCGCGCCATGGGGCCGAAGCGCCGGAAAAAATCGTCGGAAAAGCTGCGGCGCGGCCGCCGGCCTTCGGAAGGCCTGGCCTTTGTCACGCGCGACGCTTCGGGCGGGGTCACTGGCACCGTGCGGCTATGGGATGTGGTGCTGGGCGAGGGCGGTAGGTCAGCCCTTCTGCTTGGCCCACTCGCCGTCGATCCGACAATCAAGAATGCCGGTATCGGCTCGGCGCTGATGCGCCATGCGATCGCTGAAGCCGCGCGCCTCGGCCACGCGGCGATCCTGCTGGTCGGCGATGCGCCCTATTACGAGCGCTTCGGGTTTTCGGCCGAAAAAACCGGCTCGCTGGCCATGCCCGGACCTTATGAGCGGCACCGCCTGCTGGCGCTGGAACTGGTGGAAGGCGCGCTCGCCGAGGCGCGGGGCACGCTGAGGGCGGCTGGGCGCAAGCTGAAGGCACAGCGGCTGCCGCTCGCTGCCTGATGGATCGGAAACAAGCCGCCGCCCATCGGGCGGCGGCTTGTTTCCATCCCGAATTGGTTGGATCAGCCGATCAGCTGGCTCAGTGCCATGGCGACGCTCATATCGCCTTCGACCTTTATCTTGCCGGACATGAACGCCATAGTCGGGTTGAGATCGCCTGATATCAGCGACTCCAGATCGTCGACCGAAAGCTTTATGGTGCAGTCGGCTGGCGCGTCGGTGGTCGAGACATCAGCGCCGTCGATGACGATGACACCGTCGCCGCCGGTGTCGAATTTCACGGAACGATTGAACCCGGCACTCGCCACGCGCGCGCTGATCTTGTCGGCAATTTCCTGAACGCCCATGGCCGTTCTCCTCGTCTCGTTGCGTTTGTCGCAGAATGGCACTTCGATCTGGCCGAAGTCGCCGTCTTGCGCATTTCGCGATCACGGTCGCTGGCGCATATAGCTTTGGGTTGACGTTTACGTCAACGCGGTTCCCCGAGATGAAGACGGTTTTATCGCCGCAGTGAAGCTGCTCCGCGAGATCTGTCGGGCGAAGGTCAGGGCGCGCCCAGCCGCCCGCCTGTGACGTCGTGCCTGCAACTCTGGCGGACGTTCCTCCGGTGGGTTGTTTCCAAAGCCGGCGGCAAACGGTTTACGTCATTCAAACAGACGAGGACAGTAGGCAAGCCTGTCCCTAGCGTGGACTCGGCCTCATGCGCTCAGGGTGGTGTAAACGGACCATGACAGCAGATTCAAGAGCGGTCATCTCACGCGGCGACCGCGTCAGGGGAGGTAGGATGAACCCGTATCCGGCAGGCGAGGATCAAAACCCCATGGTGGCGCTACAAGAGGGGGATGTTCAGTCATGAGAATCAAAAGTCTGATCAAGCGTGCCGAGAAGGTGGACAGAGCATTCAAGGAGCTCGAAGCCGATTTGGCGGATGCGTTCGATGAGTGTCTCAAGCTGGACGACCAATCGCCGTTGAATGACGTCCCGGATGAGAATCTCGCGGCAAAGAATGACAACTCTCAGCCTGAGGACAATACGAACACTCCCGAGATCGCATTACGGCTGACTTCCCACGCCCAAACCCGACTGGCTGCGTTAAATGCAGTTGATGGGCTCTTTGACGATGCGCGGGAGTATCTGGAGGAGATCAACACGAAACTGTCGGAGATCGCGACCTCGCATCATCTGACAGGCGAATTCCTGAAGCTGCTTCACGGGGACATTCTTCGCGCCAACGAACTGGAACTGGCAAATGTCAGCCTGACCACGCAGCAAAGAGTGCTGTCGGAGCAGCTCCATGACGCGACCAAAAAGCAGCGCGAGCGTCAAAGTGCTGTCGAGGCCCTGCAGCAGCGCGAGACAAGCCTGGTCGAGGACAAGGAGGCACTTCGCGCTGCGCTGGCTGCAGCAAGGCTGGAACTCGTTGTGGCAGGCAATGCGAGCGCAGAACGCGAAGCGGAGTTCGGCGATCTCGTCAACACGCTTTCGGCCAGAACGGCCGAGGCCAACAGATGCGCACGCGAGAACGACATACTAAGGGAAAAGCATGTCAGCCTGTCGATCGATCTCGACAAGGCGCTGAAACGGGAAGCCGAGGCGCGGCACAGGCTGGATGAACTCTCGACAATTCATGCCAGTGATGCGACGCGAATTTCGGAACTGCTGGCTGCGCTTGGCAAGAGCGAGAAAGAGGAGATGCGGCTGCAGAAATCGCTTGATATCGCGCAAGCGAAGCTGTCGGAAATGACGGAAGCGGCCCGTATCATGGAAAGTGACAGGGAAGCCGAGCGGGCGCGTAGTTTCACGGAGATCGGCGGCCTGCGTTCTGAAATTCGCAACCTCCAATCACGATTGGAAATTGCCTCGAACGAGAACAGTCAAGCCGCCAGCGAGATCGCCAATCTCAAGGCTCAATGGAGCGACGCTGTGGCCGAAAAGCAAATTGCGGAGGAAAGATTGTCCGCTCTCAGACAGGAGAACGAAAACGACAAGATGCACCTTTCGACGGTGAGTGCGAATTTTTCGCAGCTTTCCCTGCAGCAGGCATCCGAACAGATACAGCTCGATGTCCAGAGGCAGGAATGCGAGGATCTGCGAGCCGAAGTCGCGTTGCTCGATGCTCGGGTCAAGGAACTGTTGCCCTATGAGCGTCTCCACAAGGTCACAAACGCCAGACCGCATGAGAACGGCGTGGTCGAGATCACCGGTGTCGTGGCGGAGAAGGCCCGCGCCACAAGCAGGCGGCGCGTCCGTACGAGCCTGCGCGCTGCATCCTAAGTCGCGGGTGGGCTGCGCCGATTAGTACGTGTGACCCATCAGCTTAGAGCGTCATGTGCTCATCCAACTGGACACACCGGCAGGGCCTAATGCTCGATCGGTCCTTTCGGCATGACGATCGCCGTGCCGGCGGTTGTCGGACGCTCGATCATGCGGCGGACGCGCGGCGGCTCGGCGCCGCTGTGCAGTGCCCGTACGCGCTCGCCGACAACGGCGTCGGCATGGGTGGCCCGCTTGTTGTGGCGGATGTATTCGAGCCATGTCGGCGTGTGATAGTGCTCGATCCATATTGCGGGATTTTCGAGATCGCGCGCCAGCGTCCAGTTGCGGGCGCCGTCACGGCGGCGGATGCGGCCGCGTTCGGCCATGGTGGCCAGGAATTCCGGCACGTCCTCCTCGCGGATGATGTACTCGATCATGATGGCGATGGGGCCGCTGCGCAGTTTTAGGTCGAGCGCAAGATGCGGCTCCTTGAAACGGTTCAGCGGATCGAGGTTGAGAACTGCCTGCTGCGGCAAAGGCAGCAAGAGGCCAATCGCGCCGCCCGCCAGCATCGCGACGGCAGCCGCGATCAGCGCGAATTCGGCGCCATGCGCATCGGCGACGACACCCCAAATCCAGCTGCCGAGCGCGATGCCGCCGAAGGTCGCCGTCTGATAGACCGAGAGCACCCGGCCGACCACCCAGCGCGGCGTCGACATCTGCACCGTGACGTTGAAATGCGACAGCGCGATCACCCAGCAGGCGCCGCCAATGAGCAGCCCGAGCGACGTCTGCCAGGCGTGGTCGCTGACGGCGGCGTTGAAGGCGCAAAGCGCGAAGCCGGCGAATGCCATGCGCACCATCGTCTCGCTGGACAGGATCTGCCTCAGCCGGACGCTGATCAGCGCGCCGCCGACGGCACCGATACCGAACGCACCGAGCATGATGCCGTAGGTCAAGGCATCGCCCTTGACGACATCGCGCGCCACCAGCGGCAGCAGCGCCAGAACCGCGCCGGCGCTGAAGCCGAAAGCCGCACCCCTGGCCAGCACCTTGCCGATATTGGGCGACATGGCGACGTAGCGCAGGCCGGCGCCCATCGCCGCCCCCAACGTCTCGCGCGGCAGTGTCGAGGCTGGCAGGTCCGGCTTCCAGCGGGCAAGCACGATGAGGAGCCCGACATAGCTCAAAGCGTTGGCGGCAAAAGCCGCTGCAGCACCTGCGGCGGCAACGATGATGCCGCCGATCGCCGGGCCGACGCTGCGCGTCAAGTTGAAGCCCAAGGAGTTGAGCGCGACGGCAGCCGGCAGCTTGGCGCGCGGCACCATATCGCCGACAGAAGCCTGCCACGATGGGTTGTAAAGCGCCGTGCCGCTGTTGATCAGGAAGGCGAAGGCGAGCAGCGTCCACGGCGTTATCAAGCCAAGATAGGTGAACACGGTCAGCAGAACCGAGACGACCAGCATGAAGATCTGGGCAATCAGCATGACCTTGCGCCGGTTAAAGCTGTCGGCGATGGCACCGGCAACGAGCGCAAACAGCATGATCGGCAAGGTGGTCGAGGCCTGGACCAGCGCGACCTGATAGGACGAGGTGGCGATCGTGGTCATCATCCAGGCGGCGCCGACGCCCTGGATCAAGCCACCGAAATTCGAAACCAGACTGGCGGACCATACCGCGCGGAAAATGCCGTGCCGGAACGGCGCCAGCGCCGAGACGCGTTCGCTGTCCGGCTCGTCGTCGATCATCGATGCTTCCCCGACTTCAAATGCTGCCTTCTTCCAGAATCGATGCCCTCATATCGTTCCTTCAAGGTAGAGCATGACTTTGCAAAGGGCGAAGGCCTTTTCAAAGGAGATCATGGTCCAACAACAGGATAGCGTACGCTGGAACAAGTCAGCGGCCACCCTTGCAGGCGGCGTGAAGCGCTTCGGTGAGGGCGGAGTTTGGGCCAGCCGATGCGACCGCTGCCTACTAAATTTTTACGAATGTCGTTATCTCAAAACCGCCGCGCACCCTCGGATCAAAACGCCCGAGGGCAGGCTATGGGCGACATGCATTACCGATCTTCGAATCCGGTGAGCACGCCGACCGCGTTGATGCCGATTTCCTCGACGGCATAGCCGCCTTCCATGACGAACAGCGTCGGCAGGCCGAGCTTGGCGATGCGACGGCCAATCTTGGGATAGTCGGCGCTTTTCAGCTTGAACTTGCTGATCGGGTCCTTCTCGAACGTGTCGACGCCAAGCGAGACGACAACGACATCGGGAGCGTAAGCCGCAAGTTTCGCGCAGGCGTCCTCCAGCGAAGCATTCCAGGCGTCCCATGCGGTGCCGAACGGCATGGGGTAGTTGACATTGAAGCCTTCGCCGGGCCCTGAGCCGCGCTCGTCGGCATGGCCAAGGAAGAATGGATATTCGGTCATCGGGTCGCCATGCAGGTTCAGCACCTGCACGTCGCCGCGGCCGTAGAAGATCTCCTGCGTGCCGTTGCCGTGATGGTAGTCGACATCGAGGATCGAGACGCGCTTGGCGCCCTGGTCGCGGAACCATTGCGCGGCAACCGCAGCGTTGTTGATGTAGCAATAGCCGCCCATGAAGGCAGCACCGGCATGATGGCCGGGCGGGCGGCAGAGCGCGAAGGCTGATATCTCGCCGTCCTTGACCAGGGCGCCCGCAGTCAGCGCCACGTCATAGGACGACTTGATCGCCTCCCAGGTGCCTTTGACGAAGGTGGCGCCGCCGTCGAAGGAGTAAAAGCCAAGCAGCCCATCGATGGTGCTGGGTGGTACATCGCCGCGCAAGCCGCGCGTCGGCCAGGTGAAGGGGATGGCCGAACCTGTCCGGCCCGACGCTTCCCAGAGCGGCCATACGGTCGGCAGGAAATCGATGTAGTCGCTGGTATGCACTCTCCTGGCGGCGGCGAGGTCGTGGGTCTCG
Organism: Mesorhizobium sp. M5C.F.Cr.IN.023.01.1.1; assembly: GCF_003997585.1. NCBI lineage: Bacteria > Pseudomonadati > Pseudomonadota > Alphaproteobacteria > Hyphomicrobiales > Phyllobacteriaceae > Mesorhizobium > Mesorhizobium sp. M5C.F.Cr.IN.023.01.1.1. The sequence continues at coordinate 41,274 of NZ_RZSU01000056.1, forward strand.
GGTGGCAGGATCGGGCCGAGCTTTTCGCTCTCCACCCTCGCCTTGATGAACTCGGCGCGCGAGGGCTTTTCGAAGGCCGGCACGATGGCGCCTGAAATGAGTTCGAAATTGCCGGCGTGGCCGGCGTGGAGAGGGGAGAAAACAGTCTTCATTTTGGCGGCCGGTTCGCTCTTCGAGTTGCGTATCTGTCGTTGACGGACTGCTTTGTCGCAGAGAGTTTCAGCGCCGCCAAGAGGCATTCCGGACCGCTGTTGCGAGTGCCAGCGGACGGCTTGCCAGGCGCCAATACTCTGCTAGCCTAAGCTCAAACGGGAGAAATTTATGCCGCAATCGGCCGATCTGATCGTCGAGAACGCCAGCATATTGACGATGGATCCCGATACTCCCCGCGCCGAAGCCATAGCTATCAGGGACGGCGAAATCATTGCGATCGCAGATCGCGCGACCGTACTGGAGCACAAGGGATCCGGCACGCGCGTTATCGACGCCGAGCGCGGCTCGGTCGTCCCCGGCTTCATCGAATCGCATATGCATCTTTTCGCCGGCGCGGCCGAGCTCGATCACCTCCAGCTGATGGGCATCCACGGTTTCGATGCGCTTTGCGATGCTGTTCGCCATTATGCAGCAAAGCGGCCGGATCTATCCGTCCTGCAAGCGCAAGGCGCCGACTATACCATCCTGTCGGCGACTGAGCGGGTCAGCCGCCATCACCTCGACCGCATCCTGCCGGACCGGCCCTTCGTTATGGCGGCGCCCGACCACCACACAATGTGGGCGAACACCAAGGCGCTGGAATTGGCCGGCCTGCTTAGAGGCAAGCGGCTTGGTCCCGGCAATGAGATCGTCATGGGCGACGACGGGCTGGCCAGTGGCGAATTGCGTGAGGGCGAGGCCTTCGGGCCGCTGATCGCGCTGGCCGGCGAGGATCGCGTGCGGCTCGGCCTGGCCACCGGCGGCGAGCCGGACCCGAAGCCGACGCCGGCGGAGCAGGCCTCCGACCGGGCGATCATGCGCCGCGGTTTGGAATGGTGTGCCAGGCACGGCATCACGTCGATCCAGAACATGGACGGCAATTTGCACCAGCTCGAAATCCTGTCCGAGATCGAGGCCGAAGGCGGCTTGCTGTGCCGCGTGCAGGTGCCGTTCCACTATAAGAATTTCATGACGCTCGACATGCTCGACAAAGCCTCAGTGATGGCTGAGCGCTACCATGGCGAATGGCTGTCGTCGGGCATGGTCAAGGTGTTCTACGACGGCGTGCTCGATTCATGGACGGCGGTGATGGTCGAGCCCTATGCGGATCGTCCGGATTGGGTGGGCGAGCCGCTTTTCACGCCGCAGCAATTCATCGACGTTGCCGTGGCCGTCGACAGGCGCGGGCTGCAGATGGCGGTGCACTCGATTGGCGACGGCGCAGTGCGCGCCGTGCTCGACGGCTACGAGGCAGCGCAAAAGGCGAATGGCAGGCGCGACAGCCGGCATCGGGTCGAGCATATCGAGGTGATCACCGCCGCCGATGTGCCGCGTTT